>JAKEEV010000981.1 GCA_022616395.1 Planctomycetia bacterium
AATTTCTTGGCATCCGTTTCAACAAGTTACTCCGCAACTTGACCGGGGAGGGAAATTGAGATGCCCAGGAAGACTGACGGCGAGAAGATCGACGAATTGGAAAACTTGTCGCGATTCTTGGTGAGCGTGTGTCGCATCTGCTTCAGAGTCTCGCGAACATGACCGAGGCTCACGAGACTGCTGAACAGATTGCGAGAGATGCGAATCAAGCACTCAACGATCTGCGCCGTGAACATGAACGGGACACCGCACTCCTCAAGCGCGATTTGGAGGAACTTCGGCGCTGGGCAGACAAGAACGGTACTTCCGAGATCAAGGCCGAACTGGGGCGCTTGACGGATCGAGTGACGAAAGTGGAAACCGCACAGGAGAAAGTCAGCACTCGTGCGTGGTCGGTGGTTCCCAACATCCTCGGAGCGCTCGTCAGCGGCGTGATCGCAGCGCTCGTCGCGTACTTCGTCGCTCGCAGGTGACCCACAACTCCTTCACTCTCTCTTCTCGCTCTCTTTCGCGTCCGGGAGTGGTTCAGCGCCTGGTGGTGGGGTGCCGTTGCCGGCTCGAACGTAATCGGCACGCAGAGCCGCGTACTCTTCTGGCGAAAGCACCTCGAGCGTATCGTCTGGTGTGGGCGATCCCGCACAGCCCGCGCAGCCTGTTTCCGCTACTCCCTGACGGAAGATTTGCTTCAAGAACGGAATGCACCAGCCGCAACCGGTCCCGGCCCCGCCACACATCGCGAGCTGGCTCGGCACCTTCGGCGCGTTGAGCCGCACCCAGTTCACGAGCTTTCGCCTCGAGACGTGGAAGCAGTAACAAATCTTGTCGTCCAAGTTCATCGCGAGTCGTCCGAATAACTTGATAGAGCCGATGCGGGTCTTTCAGAGCCGCGACCGTCAGGGAGCGGTGTTGGTGAAGCGCTCCCTGACGGTCGCGGCTCTGATTTCCCGTTGCTACTCTAGTATTATCTGCACAGTGGACCGCGAACCGCAACGGAAGAAAGGTTCCACATGGAACGCCCGGTGGTACTCTGCGGGCTGGGTCGGGTCGGCTGGCGCGTGCTCGATTCGCTCCGAGCCGCCGGTGTGCCGGTCGTCGTGGTGGATCTCAACACACTACCCGACGATACCCGCTTGAACGGAGCAAAAGCGGTCAAGGGCGACTGCCGCCGAGCAGAAGTGTTGGAGCAAGCGGGAGTGAAGGAGGCCCGCGGGGTCGTCATCGTCACTTCAGACGATCTGGTCAACATCTCCGCGGCGCTTGTTGCCCGAAGACTCAATCCGCATGCGCGACTCGTAGTGCGGATGTTCAACCAGAATCTTATCACGCACCTCGCCGGCGCGGTGAAGAACGCCGTGGCTCTGAGTGTCTCCGCGCTCACGGCTCCCATGCTCGCTCTCACCGCCGTGACAGGAGATGCGCTCGGCGCATTCAAACTGGATGATGGCCCAAGACAGATTTCCGAACTTGTCGCGACTGAAGGCTCGGAACTGATCGGCCAGGCCATCGCGAAACTGGCCGGCGAACACAATCTCGTTCCTCTCGTCTACATCCCCGCTGTCGGCGAACCGCAACTGCTTCAGGCCGTCAAGAGTGACACCGCGCTTGCTGCTGGTGATCGGCTTGTGGTGTGCGGGCCACCCAGGGCGCTGATTCGCCTCTTACAACGGCTTCGCGGAGACTTGTTGGCGGGCGTTCAGTGGGCCAGCGCTCTGCGTCGATGGCTACGCACCGCGCGGCGAACGCTGCTTGAAGTCGATCTATCGGTGAAGATCATCACGCCGGTCCTCTTTGTGACGATCTTCGTCAGCGTGTTGATCTTCCGCTACGGCTTCGACGCAAGTTGGGGCGATGGGCTTTATCAAACAGTAAACGTGGTCGCCACCGGAGACGAGTTGCACGGCGAGAATCGCCCCGAATGGGCGAAGATATTCCTGAGCATCCTGAAACTCGCCGGTGCGGCTCTTGTCGCCGGGTTCACCGCCATTCTGACGAACTACCTCATTCGCGCCCGGCTCGGTGGAGCGCTCGAAGTGCGCAGAGTGCCGGACGGCGGGCATGTCGTTGTGTGCGGACTGGGAAACATCGGTTATCGGTTGGTGGAGGAACTCACCGCGATGGGAGAGAAAGTCGTCGCCATCGACAAGGTCACCGAAAGCCCGTTCATGGCGACCGTGCGCAGAAAGGGAGTGCCGACTTTCGTCGGTGATGCCACCGTGCCGGAAGTCTTGCGGCAGGCACGCGCGGATTCCGCCAAGGCCGTGATCGCGGCCACATCGAGCGAACTGGCGAACATCGAAATTGCTCTTCTGGTGCGCGAGATGAACCCCAAGCAGCGCGTGGTGGTGCGGCTAATCGATCCGCAGTTCGCGGAGGCCGTTCGAGAAGCCGCCAACATTACCAACGCCATGTCGGTCTCAGCGCTGGCGGCTCCCGCGTTCGCCGCCGCGCTCTACGGCGACCGCGTGCAGACACTCATTACCGCCGCGGATCGTACGCTGGTCGTGGTCGATTTCGTGGTCAACGACGCGGAGGATTATCTCAATGGACGATCCCTCCGCGCGCTGGTTCTTGACTACGGCTTGCTCCCGATCGCGCTGAACCACCGCGACCTCAACGACCTCCGCGGCTACCGACTGAAGGTCGGTGACAAGCTTGTCGCGGTGACCGAACTGCACGACCTCGAACGGCTCCAGCGATTTCAGAAACCGCCCGCGAACTGCCGGGTCGTCGTGGAGGTGTTTCCAGTCACCGCAAAGGAAGCGCTCATTCCGCTCGTCCGGACAATCCGCCACTGCTCGAACGAAGAAGCGGACGCGGCTCTGGGAACTGTGCCGTTTGTGCTCTCCGAAGGGCTGACTCGCGGAGAGGCGCAAGAATTGGCCGAGCAACTCGAACGCGAAAAGGTGACCGTGCGAATCGAAGAGTAGGACAGGCATCTTGCCCGTCGTGGAGAATCGGAGCCGGAAGTGTCAGCGACGGGCTTTCTCTTCGCTTTGCGCCGGTTCGTGTGTCCGTCGCTGACGCTTCCGGCTCCGATTGTGTTCCGTTGCGACTTCCGGCTCCGAGAAAGAGACAGGCATCTTCCCTGTCCTACTTCGTCTTCTCCAACTCGTCCTTGATCCACTTCACTGTGGCGTCGAAGTCCGCGGACTTCTTCGTGCGGAACTGGTCGAACTCGATGGCGTCTTCGGGAGGCATGTCGCGATCCACCTCCAGACGCTTGAGCAAGCGAGTCAACACCGCCTGCCGCTTCTTCGCATCGGTGAACTTCACCCACGCTTCGCGTGCGTTCTTGTCGAATGGGTCGAAGTCGAGTTTCGGAATCGGATTGAAGACGACTTTCCCCGGTCCACGCACATCGTGACAGCGCAGACATGCCGTAGTTGCGATAATCGGAGGCTCGCGTTCTTCCTTGCCCGGCACCGGAGCAACATTTGGTCCGCTGGCATACTCGCGACGAACAAGCTGGAACTCGTCGGTCTTGTGAGCTTTCAGAATCAGGTTCAGCCCCTTCAGGAAACGGTCCTTGAAGTCTTCGCGGTCGGGGATGTCACCCACGGAGAGCGCATCGGCGAACGCCGGCCCGCTGAACAGATCCTTCGCGATCTTCGCGGGCGTCTCCTTCGGCTTGTTGATCCGCCCGGAAGCCTCGGAGAGCTTCTCGGAGAAGAACGTCCGGTCGCCCTCGGTCAACCCGATGACGCGAGCCATCGCCATCGCGTTGACCGCAACCGATGGCGTCCGCGGCACGGGAGCCAGCGCTGGAATGAACGCCTTCGGATTACTCGGCTGGTGCTTGCTCGGTATTCCATGATCGCCAGTGGTTCGCCGGGTGTCGTATTCCATCACCTTCTGTTCATCGCCACTCCAGACGATCATCAGATGTGATTGCAGAGTCGGCCCGCTCCCCCAACCCCCCGGCGAGAAGGTCTGAATGTTCTTGAGAGTGCCAATTGAGCCGGACGGGTTGAAATCGACAAGCGTACTGGAACTGGTCTTGTGAACGCTCCGCCAGTAGTCGACAAACGTTGAGTAGTTAGCCGAGAACTCCAGATTGAGTTCCGCCTTGACCTTGTCATTGGTCTTGTCCAGTTCACCCGGAGCCACAATCGCGCTCAGGAGGACGACCACCCCCCGCCGACCATCGGCGGTGCGAGCCATGTAGCGGAAGACTTCGCGGTCTCGAATCAACTCCGCGCCCAATCTCACCCCCGCATCGACCGCCGGCCCCTGAGGCACGAACACCGACATTCCGTCGAAGGTTGCCCCACGCGCGTTATTCGTCAGGAAGCCTGTATCCAGCCGTCGCGGTTGACCGAGATCGATGTTAATCGCCACCTTCATCCCGTCGGGACTCATCGCGATTAACCCCGCGTTGGGCAGTTCGAGCTTCTTGGCCACCGCGGCTCGCACCATGTCGTTGTGCGTGGTGTTCGACCACGGGCCTTGCCCCAAAATCGGCCCCTTGTTCTTGTGGCAACTGAAGCACCTCACGCCATCCACGAGCTTGATTTGGGGTTCCACATCGTTGCACTCGATCACGCCGAAGTCGAACTTCTTCCTGCGGCTATTCCACGAAATGAACTCGATGGTCTTCACCTTCAGTTTGCCGTCCACCTTCTCCATGTTCGCCGCGAGGAACAATCGCCCTTCGAGGTTGGGTTTGGTCAGTTCGTTCGTGTTGATGGGCGCGAGCATTGGGCCGTTTGCGCCTTCCACCACGATGAAATCCTTGGGATCAACGTCTTTCGCTCCGGCGAAAGGCCCCTTCAGAAGAGCCGGGCGCTGAGTGATAACCACTCGCGGGTTCGACAAGCCCGTGTGAAGCGCGACCGCGGAGAACGTGACCGGCAGTTGCGCGAACTCACCGAGTTTGTCGAGAGCCTTGACAAGTTGCTCGCCGTTCTTGGGCACCTCGTTGCCGTTTGCTTCCAGCACAAGACCGATGGCCGTGCCGGTGTAAACCGATTTCGGTGGTTCCCGCTCTTCTTCAAAGGAAGCTGGCGCTCCCGAAGCAGAAGCGGAATCGAAGGGAACAACGAGCGCTGCTCCGATTGTTGCAAACGCCAGCAGAACCGCGAACTTGCCGTAAACAGTCTTCTTGCCGTAAGCAGCCTTCATGATCGCCCTCGGGGCTTCAGGGCAGTCGGGACTCTATTCTCAACGCACCAACGAGCCGTTCGTTGACGGAAAGTGATGGAAAACGCGATCGAGTGAAACTATCTTGCCGCGCTGAGAAGGTAGAACAACAAGGAACGGAGCGTGCGGAATTGCTTGCGCGAAAAATCGGAGCCGGAAGCGTCGCGACGGGTTTTGAGTATCGCGACGCTTCCGGCTCCGATTAAATCAAGATTCAAGACCGTCGCTTACGCTTCCGGCTCCGATTGATCGCCCGCGTCCAGGTTTTCCTCTGCAACCTTCGCGAGTGAAGCGAGCTTGTCTCCGTTGTTGAGGTTCATCACCTTCACGCCCTGAGTGTTCCGGCCAACGGTGCGGATGTCGTCCACCTTGCTGCGCGTGACCATGCCGTCTTTGGTGATGAGCATGATCTCGTCGCCGGTGCGAACACTGGTGATGCCGACAACCGGGCCGTTCTTGGCCGTGACCTTCACGTCCTTGAGTCCCTTCCCTCCTCGGCGCTGGAGTCGGTAGCGCATGGTCGTTGGGTCGGACTCGTCTCCGTTCTCGCTTTCTTCCTCCACCACTTCCGGTTCCACTTCTTCGTCTGAATCCTGTGTCTTGTCACCCGTCTCCTCGGTGTTGGGACCAAACGGAGTCCGTTTGCCCAGACCGTTCTCGCACACGGTCAGCAAAAACCCATCGGGGTCCGCGACCACCATGCCGACGATAACATCATCCTTGGCGAGCTTGATGCCCTTCACCCCGCGAGCGGTTCGACCCATCGCGCGGACGTTCGATTCGCGGAAGCGAATCGCCATTCCTTTGCGTGTCGAGAGAACGATTTCATCTCCAGGCCGGGTGAGCACCACCTGAATGAGTTCGTCGCCCTCCTCAAGCGTGATGCCGATGATTCCGCCTTGCCGGACGTTGCTGTAAGCCATCAACTCCGTCTTCTTCACCGTTCCCTGTCGCGTGGCCATCATCAGGTAGTGATCCTCGGCGAACTCTTTCACCGGCACGATGCTTGTGATCTTCTCATCCGACTTCAGTCCGGGTAGGAAGTTCGCGATGCTTCTGCCGGCGGAGGTGCGCGCGGCTTGCGCGATCTTGTGGACCTTCAGCCAGTGCAACTGCCCCTTGTTGGTGAAGCAGAGCAGATACGCCTTGGTGGACGCAACGAAGAAGTGCTCGACGAAGTCATTGTCGCGCAGTCCGCCCTGCACTCCCTTTCCTCCGCGGCCTTGCACGCGGTATTCCGTCAGCGGCATTCGCTTGATGAACTGCTCGTGAGTGATCGTGACGACGTTCAACTCGTCCTCGATCAGGTCTTCCATGTCCACTTCGCCGCCGTCGTTGGTGATCTCCGTTCGGCGCTCGTCTCCGTACTTGGCGGCCATCTGCGTGAGGTCTTCTCGAATCACCGCGCGGATGTTCGCTTCATCGGAAAGCAGCGTTTCATACCCGCGAATCTGCTCGCGGAGTTGCCGGTACTCCTTGAGGATTTCGCCGCTTTCCAGAGCCGCGAGCTGACCGAGTTGCAGTCTCACGACCGCTTCGGCCTGCTGCTCGGTCATGCGGTATTCCTTCACCGCGCCAAGTTCCTTCTGAAGCGCTGAGAATGCCTCCGAACCGATGGCGCGTTCCATCAAGCTCGCGGGGACACTCATTCCCTGAAGCCTGACCTTTGCTTCCGCGCGATTGGGAGCTTCGCGGCAAATCTTGATGACTTGCTCGATGTCGGCAATCGCGATGAGTTGACCTTCGAGAATGTGCCCTCTGCGTTTGGCTTCCCGGAGCAAGAATTCCGTTCGTCGACGGATGACGTGGACGCGGTGTTCCAGGAACTTCTCCAGCATCACCTTGAGGGAGAGTTCCCGCGGTCGGCCATCCACCAGAGCCAGCATGATGATGCTGACTGTCTTCTGCAACTTCGTGAGCTGGTAGAGTTGGTTCAAGACCAGGTGCGGGTCGGCTTTGTTTGTCAGTTCAACGACCAGCCGCACCGGTTCTCCGTTTCGAGCGCTCGACTCGTCTCGAAGGCCCCTGATCCCGGTAATGCGTTCGGACTTGACCAGTTCGCCAATCTCTTCGGCGAGTGCATTGCGCGTGATCTGAAACGGAACTTCCGTAATGAGAATGCTCGGCGACTTTCCTTTGCTTTCTTCGGTCACGCGAGCGCGAGCGCGCAGTGTGATTCGGCCCACACAGTCCTTGTAGGCGTCGATGATTCCCTGTCGGCCCATGACGATTCCGCCGGTGGGGAAATCAGGGCCGGGGATGATCTCCAAGAGTTCCGGGAGTTGCGTTTTCGGTTCGTCAATCAACTTGATGAGAGCTGCGCACACTTCCTTCAAGTTGTGAGGAGGAATGTGAGTCGCCATACCGACCGCGATGCCGTCGGAGCCGTTCACGAGCAAGTTCGGGAACTTTCCCGGCAGCACGAGCGGTTCGCGATACTTGCCGTCGTAGTTGTCGATAAAATCCACCGTCTCGCGTTCGAGATCATCGAGCATCTCGGCCGCGGCGGGCGTCAGTCGCGCTTCGGTATATCGGTGAGCAGCGGGAGGAAGCCCCGCGATGGAGCCGAAGTTCCCCTGACCGTGAACGAGGCGGTAGCGCAGGTTCCAGTCCTGAGCCATCCGCACGAGCGAATCGTAGATGGACTGGTCGCCGTGCGGGTGATACCGTTTCATCGTCTCGCCGATGATCCCGGCACACTTGCTGGTGGACGAGGTCGGGCCGAGTCCCAGATCGTTCATCGCGACCAGGATTCGGCGTTGAGACGGCTTCAGTCCATCTCGCACATCGGGCAAAGCCCGACTGACGATGACCGATTGTGCGTAGGTGAGGTAACTGTCCCGCAACTCGTCGATAATATCGAGCGGGTTGATGGGCGAGGCGCTGGCTGTGGGGCCATCGAGTCCAGTGGGCGGGATCGGAGGTGAGGTCGCGTCGGCCAACGAAAGCTCCTTCGGAATGCGTTCTGCGCGGCCGGAAAATCCGGCTTTCCGGATTGGTTCTTGGTGAACCGCGACCCTCAGGGAGCGGGTGTCTGTAAGCCTCACCCGCTCCCTGAGGGTCGCGGTTCACCGAGAACCAAAACCGGCTTTTCCCTGGCGAATGCCTCTGTGCGAAGAACAATGCTATTTTAGGGGAATCGAGCCTTCCAAACCAGCGCCGTTGAGGCCCTGGAGGAGCCTTTTTCCCTCGTCGGAAGTTAAATCCAGATAAGCTGTTCGGGCTGTTCCGGACAGCAGGCGACAGGAACCTTCTCCCGGTGGAACGTGTCATGCGTGTGAAGGTGATTTTTGCCGTGTTAGTGTCCACTTTTTGGATCGGGTTTTCCGCCGGACAACCGACCCTCGCAGCCGGTCAGAAGGACGATCTGAAAGGCTCAAAAGAAGCGCTGAAGGAGACGCCCGCGGCGACTTTGACGCGCACGAAGCTCCTCAAGGTGAAGGTCACCGGAGCCTTCAAGGAAGTGCGACTGGGCGATGTGCTCAAGGAGTTCGCTTCTCAAGTCGACGCGAAACTCGACACTCCCGTGATGTGGACTTACGGTTCTGGCTTCCCCTTTGCCCAGAAGGTCACGTACAGTTGTAAGGAGAAGTTGCTGGAAGAAGTGCTCGACGAGCTACTGACGAAGTTCGGCACGCCGGGCTTCTTTGTTGTGTCGAAGGACGGCCACAAGCACGACGGGTGGGTTCAACTGACCAACGAGGGCGAACGCGGATACGAGAAGGGGAGCGAACCGAAGCTCACCGACGAGGAACAGACCGACTCGAACGAGCGCCTGGCTTTAGCCAAGAAGTTGATCGCCGACGGCAAACTCGATCAGGCCAAGACGGTGCTATTTGTGCTTACCAAGAAGTATCCGCACTCGTCCGCGGCACGCGAAGCGCGCGTGTTATGGGCGAAGATCGAGAAGTAGGACAGGCTGGACACCTGTCTCAACTCATGACAGGCAAGATGCCTCTCCTACATGCAAAGGGTCATCCGTGAGTGGCGTGTGGGGCAATCGTGATGTGCCGTGGATTCCGCCGGACATGGCGGAACCGGACGGCTTTGTGGGCGTGGGTGGCGATCTGTCGCCGAGAACGCTCCTGCGGGCTTACGCCGATGGCGTCTTCCCGTGGTTCAATGAAGGCGATCCGATTCTGTGGTGGTCGCCCGACCCACGCGCGATCATCGAACTTCACGTCAATCAATCCGCTCACCCGGAAGCCACTCCGGGTTACGGCGGGCTTCACGTTTCGCGACGGCTGGCGCGCACGATTCGTTCGGGCAAGTTCCGAGTCACGATGAACGCGTGTTTCGCGACCGTGATGCGCGCTTGTGGCGAAAACCGGCCCGAAGGGACATGGGTGACAGACGACATGCTGAAGGCGTACACCGAACTGCACCGTCTCGGCCATGCTCACAGCGTCGAGACCTGGATTGGCGATGAACTCGCGGGTGGTACTTACGGAGTGTCGATTGGCGGATTCTTCTCCGCGGAGTCGATGTTCTACCGCGTCTCCGATGGCTCGAAAGTCGCACTCGCCGCGCTGGTGTCGCGGTTGTGCGAGTGCGGATTCACGCTGCTTGACGTGCAGATGACGACGGATCACACCGGCCGCATGGGAGCAACAGAACTTTCCCGTCGCGACTACCTGAAGCGATTACGAAAAGCGATTGGGCTAACTGGCGTAAGCTTCGTGTGAATCAGAGCCGGAAGCTAACCGGCGTAAGCTTCGTGTGAATCAGAGCCGGAAGCGTCAGCGACGGGGTTTTCTCTTCTTCGTGTGAATCAGAGCCGGAAGCGTCAGCGACGGGGTTTTCTCTTCGCGAAGTTGCGACTGTGTTTTGTGTACCCCGTCGCTGACGCTTCCGGCTCCGATTCTCAATGACAGGCAAGATGCCTATCCTGCGAATGGCATCAATAGCGCAACTCAAAGCCCAAGTTCACCGATTGCACCCAAAAGTCCGTGAGTACAAGTCCGGAGTTGGACGGGTCGAGCACATCTCCCAACCGGGCAGCACGGCTGAGGTAAAAGAACGAGTAACCCGCGAAAAGACGGGCGTGGTCGGTCAACTGTCTTCCTGCCGTCACATTGAGAGCCGGGAAGACCGCGAACTCGCTCTCTTCCGAGGCTCGAAGAGCCGGAAGTCTCCTAAATGTGCCCGCTCTTCGTGCTTCGGCGTTGGTAAACAGCCCGCTTGCACACACATCAGGAGTCACAACGCCAAGAGCAACCTTCGCCGATCCGCCAACATACCACCCACTCGCGCGAATCTCGCCCGCCAGTCCCACTTGCCCGCCGTGGAACGGGTTCGACGCCAGCACTCGGTTGCGATCATCGGGCCCATCCGCCACATCGCCCAGGTAGATTTCATCTGACAGGTACGCGAACCGATAGCCAACCAGAGCATCAATCCGCGTTCTGGGAGCGCAGTAAAGATTCGAGCGATAGTTTACATCCACCGACGTGAAGAATGTCGAGAGCGTGACGGGGAAAACGCTCGTCACGCTTGAATCGGGAACCACGATGAGCCGCGGACCGGATCGACCAGGGCCATCGCCGAACAGCACCAGCGTGCCGGGCGAGAAGCCGTCGAGGGTGCGATCCGCGACACGGAAGAAGAAGTTTCCTTCAACGCCATGAAGGTGTTCTTCGCCGAACCACCGGCCGACGGTTAGCCCCAATCCCGCGCCAAACGTGCCCGATGATTCACTCGCGACCGGTAACCGCAACCCTGCCGGATGGCCTGGAACCGTCAGCGCAGCCGGGTTGCCTGGAACGGGTAAGCGCAAGGTCGCGGGCGCTTTACGGGTCGGCGCCCAACTCAGTTCGAGCGACACGTTCACCCACCAGCGGCCCAGCGGTCTGCACGCTTCGGGCGGCAAGCGTTCCTGAACGCTGTCGGGCAGATAGAGGTAGCCGTGATCGTACTCGAAGCCCGGCACGCTTGGCCGAGGGACTTCCGCGAGTGGTGGCTTCTGCGCTGGAACGGGCAACAGCGGAGGAAGTTGACTTCCCGAAACTGGAGGCGGAATCGCGGACGCGGGTGGGAGCGAAGGTGTCGGAGAAGCAGGTGTTGTGGGTGGAACTGGAATCGTTGGTAGCTGCTGGGGCTGAGCGCGCGCTGATGCAAGACCGATCAGCACAACGCTCCCAGCAACCAGCCAGCGACTTCGCATCCAAACTCCCTTGTCGGATCGCGCTTCAGCGATTCACCGGCGCGCCGAAGAGCGGGAACAGGTACGCGTGGATGAACGCGGGAGCGTAGACTCCGTAGTGTCCGCCATCATGTCCGCTCCAGGCCATCTGCGCGGTCCAGAAGTGTTGGCTTAACCTGGCGTTCTCCGTCGCATCGAGGGAACTTCCTCGCTTTGGCTGAAATCCCCATCTCCCTGCGGCCAGGCGGGAACGCGGATTGTCCGTCGTTCCCACCACGCGAATCACAAAACCCAGAGCCACCCGGTCCTTCTTGCTGCAAAATACATCGATTCCTTCCCGCGCAGACCAGAGCGAGGGGCGCAGGTCATAGCCAGTCGAAACGCTGGGGGCAAGTAGGATCATGCGGTCGATGGAATCCGGCGGCAGGCAGTCCCCGGCAGCCAGAGCCACCGCGCAGCCAGCGCTGTGCCCGACCACTATCACTCGGCGATGTGGTTCTCGCTGTTTGCGTTCTAGAATTGCCATCGCCAGGCGCTGACCTTGAGCCTTCGCATGCGCTCCGTCGATTTGATCCTGCAATAATCTGCGGTAACCATGCGACCAGGGAAAGACGCTCAGTTCGATTGTGTTTCCGACTTGCAAATTGGCTTCCGTGAGGGCATTGGAACACCCCCTGAGATCGCCCGCCCCATCGAGCACCCAGACGAGCGGTCGTGTGTCCGGCGCGCTCGGCGCCTGGCTGCGAACGGTCCAGCAACCGCAGTACGTTCGGTATTGGTAACCGGCACTTTGGGAGCGTGTGGTTCGTTGGGAAAAGATTCCCCGCGATCCGCCCACTGCTCCCACGCCGGAGAACAGCAGCCCCGTTAAACACACCACAAGGAAGAGTTTCGTCAGTCGGTGCATAATTCGATGCCCGTCAAGTCACGAGCGCGACAGGTTCAGCCAGATAGTATCGACACGCAACGAGATCAACTGCAGTTTCCAGGCAAGCCCGGTCGAACACGAAAGATACGCCCTCTTTCATCATGTCGGTAAGGAGGGAACAGATGATTCGACGACTCAGACACTTGGTGCGCGGGTTGTTTACCTTCGCCACCCCGCGTAAACTGTCCGAATCTCCACAACAGTCTTTTCGAGGGCGATTGATGCTCCGTCGGTTGGTTGGTCTCGCTATCGTATTCGCACTCCTCGCGGGGTTGGGGTTGGGAGGCTACTGGCAGTATTCGCAGTTGTTCCAGGGCGAACCGCTCCCACCAACGCCAGAATTCAAGGACGATGGAAACCGACTCCCCACGCAGGAGGAGTTCGACAAACTCGCTGAGTCCGACCCGGTGAAAATGCTTTCAGCGTGCCTCACTCGCTACCAGCGAGAGGTAACCGGCGGAATCCATGCCACGCTTCAAAAGCAGGAGCGAGTGAAGGGCAAGCCCGATCACCCGGAGATGCCGCCCGTCGAGGTTATCGAACTGTGGGTTCGAGGAGATGTTCCCGATCCAGAGACGAAGCAGACGGCCATCGAAGTGCTGATGAAGTGGCGATCCGGGGCAAAGAGTGTTCTCGGAGCGGAGATTCGCGGAACGCTCTACAGCCAGAAGCCGGAGGCGGAGAACGGGCTAGGCAAGGTTCGCACTTGGCGCCCGGACGCGCTGGCATTCAAGCTCAGTATTCCCATCGTGGCCAACAGCGACCCGGCGAAGGATCAGTCCCGATATTGCATGCACGACGCGGGGTTGTACCGGACCCTGCTTCGCACACACGAAGCCTGGAAAGCCCGCAAAGCCGCCGGTGAGCTAAAGACCGAATACCTGGGCAAGCGGATCGTGGAAACCCTCGGTCGCGAATGCCACATCATCAAGCGCATCTGCCCGCGTCTGGAGATCGATGCGTTCTTGATCGGCGGAACGCCGTCAACCGACCCGAAAGAAGGATTCACGGAAGTAACGATCTACATCGACGCCGAGCGATGGCTTCAGATCGGCACCGAGTTGTATCGCACCGAACCGGACGGCACACGCGTGCTCCTCGGCGCGTACTACTTCCGAGACGTCACCCTCAACGCAACCTTCTCACCCGACACATTCACAGTCGATGAATTGAAGAAGTAGGACAGGCT
>JAKEEV010000982.1 GCA_022616395.1 Planctomycetia bacterium
ACTTGGCAAACGGGGTAAAGTTCTCCGCTTGTTTCGGTCGACACGCATTACCGTTCCGACGGACGGCGAACTTCCATGCGCGCAGTAATCCTTGCCGGTGGGCTTGGCACCCGGCTTGCCGAAGAAACGGAGACGCGACCCAAGCCGATGGTCGAGATCGGCGGCCGGCCGATCCTCTGGCACATCATGAGTCACTACGCGGCCCACTGGGTAACCGAATTCGTGGTCGCGCTGGGTTACAAGAGCGATGTGGTGAAAAGATTCTTCGTCGAATACTCGCGATTCATCGGCAGTCTGTCCGTCAATCTCGCGCGCGGCGAAGTAACGCATCACGAACCGGCCGCCGTGGACTGGACCGTTCACCTCATCGACACTGGACTTTCCACCAATACCGGCGGCCGCGTGAAGCGCGTCACTCCGTGGGTCAGTGACGGCACTTTCATGCTCACTTACGGAGATGGCGTCAGCGATGTGGACTTGCAAGCACTGCTGCGATTTCATCGCGAGACCGGCAAGCTTGCTACCGTGACCGCGGTGCGTCCGCCCGCGCGCTTCGGCGGGCTGGAGTTCGATGGCCCACTAGTACGCGCCTTCACCGAGAAGCCGCAAACCGGAGAAGGCTGGATTAACGGCGGATTCTTCGTGCTCGAACCAAAGGTACTCGACTACATCGGAGGCGATGACGATAGCTTCGAGAGCGACGTACTTCCGCGGCTCGTCGCGGAGGAACAGCTCGCCGCGTACCAACACGACAAGTTCTGGCAGTGCATGGACACGCTTCGCGACAAGCGCCAACTCGAAGCGCTCTGGCAGGACGGCCGCGCACCGTGGAGGGCCAGCGCATGAGCGACTTCTGGCAAGACCGGCCGACGCTCGTTACCGGCGGAACTGGGCTTGTCGGGGGCTGGGTGCTGCGCCGACTGCTCCGCGCGCAAGCCGATGTCGTGTGTCTGGTCCGCGACTGGGTTCCCGAAAGCGAGTTCATTCGCGGAGGGCTTATCCAACAGGTGAAGAGCGTGCGCGGGGATGTGTGCGATCAAGCGCTACTCGAACGCATCCTCGGCGAGTTCGAGATCGACACGGTCATTCACCTCGCGGCTCAGACGCTCGTGCCGGTTGCCAATCGCAACCCAGTCGCGACCTTCGAGAGCAACATCGCGGGGACGTGGGCGCTGCTCGAAGCCTGTCGGAGAAGTCCGAAGGTGAAGCAAATCGTTCTCGCGTCGTCGGACAAGGCGTATGGAGACGCGGAGAAGCTCCCTTACGACGAAAGCACTCCGCTGTGCGGTCGACACCCTTACGACGTAAGCAAATCCTGCGCGGACCTCATCGCTCAGAGCTACGCAATCACTTATGGATTGCCCGTTGCGATCACGCGCTGTGGAAACTTCTACGGCCCAGGCGATCTGAACTGGAACCGCATTGTGCCGGGAACGATTCGCTCTGTTCTTCGCGGTGAACGGCCAGTGATCCGCTCGGATGGTCTGCACATTCGCGATTACTTTTATGTCGATGATGGCGCTGCTGCGTACTTGCTGCTCGCGGAGAAGCTGGCGAGTAATCCAGCTCTTCGCGGAGAGGCGTTCAACTTCTCGAATGAGATTCAGGTCACGGTGCTGGAACTCGTCCAACGCATTCTTGACCTGATGGGTTCGCCTCTGACACCTAATGTGAGGAACGAAGCGAACAACGAGATTCGCCATCAGTTTTTGAACGCTGCGAAGGCACGCGAGCAACTCGCTTGGCGACCGCAATTCACACTTGACGAGGGACTGCGAAGAACGATCCCGTGGTATTCCAGCTTCCTTGCGATGAGGAAAGCCGCGTGACGATACCTGTTTGCCGCTCCTGTGGGTGTTTCCCGCTTGAACCGGTCCTCTCGCTTGGCCGCACACCGCTCGCGAACTCTCTTCGCGATGCCAGCGAACTCTCCGCGCCTGAATCAACGTTCCCGCTCGATCTCGCGGTCTGCCCGAATTGCTCGCTTGTGCAGATCACGGCCGAAATGCCGCCAGACGATCTCTTCCGCGACTACGTCTACTTCTCCTCCTTCTCCGAAACGATGCTCCGGCACGCGGAGGAACTCGCGAAGCAACTCATCCGAGCCGAGCGCCTCGATTCGCAAAGTCTCGTCGTCGAGGCCGCGAGCAACGACGGCTACTTGCTGAAGAATTACCAATCCGCGGGCATTCCCGTGCTGGGTATCGAACCGGCTCGGAATGTCGCGCGTGTCGCGGTTGAACAGCACGGCATTCCCACGCGAGAAGACTTCTTCGGACGCGACTACGCGACTCAGCTCGTTGCTGAAGGGCTTCGCGCCGATGTGTTCCACGCGCATAACGTGCTGGCTCATGTCCCGGACTTGAACGGTTTCGTCGCGGGCATCCGCACGCTGCTCAAGCCGACCGGCGTCGCGGTGATCGAAGCCCCTTACGTCAAGGACATGCTCGACCACTGCGAATTCGACACGATCTACCACGAACACCTCTGCTACTTTTCGCTCACCGCTCTCGACCGCTGCTTCAAGCGGCACGGATTAGTCATTCGCGATGTGGAACGCGTGCCGATTCACGGCGGCTCACTGAGGCTGTTCGCTTCGCCAACTGAGAGTGTCAACGCGGTGTCACAGCGCGTCACGAACCTGCTCGCTGAAGAAGCCGCGTGGGGAGTTAGCACACTCGAACCCTATCGCGAATTCGCGACGCGAGTCTCGGAGATCAAGCGCCGACTGCGTTCGCTGCTTCAACAACTCAAGGCAAGCGGGAAACGCATTGCGGCTTACGGAGCCTCGGCGAAAGGCAGCACGCTCCTGAACTTCTGCGGCATCGGACCCGAAATACTCGATTTCGTCGTGGATCGCAGCACCGTGAAGCAGGGGAAGTTCACGCCCGGCACGCAACTGAAGATTTACTCGCCCGACAAACTGCTCGAAGAGATGCCGGACTACACACTGCTGCTCACGTGGAACTTCGCGGACGAAATTCTGCGCCAGCAAGCCGAATACCAGGCACGCGGCGGGCGATTCATCCTCCCCGTGCCACTCCCACGCGTCGCGTGAAGACAATGAGCAGAGAATGGCCCCAAAAAAGCACAAAACGCACAAAGAAAACCAAGAATTGAATCAATTCTGTTCTTTGTCTTCTGTTTTCTTTGTGCCCTTTGTGCTTTTTTGTGGCCATTCTGTCTTGATTGTGGATTGCTTCCGATGCGTTTCCTTCCCACTGAGTTGCCGGGTGTGTTCGTGATCGAGCCGGAGCCGCGCGCCGATGATCGCGGGCTGTTCGCGCGAACATACTGCCGCGAGGAGTTCGCCGCTCAGGGCTTGTGTACCGACTGGGTGCAGTGCAGCGTGTCGTTTAACACACGCACGGGCACACTGCGCGGAATGCACTGGCAGTGCGCGCCACACGAAGAGGTGAAACTCGTTCGCTGCACGGCCGGCGCGGCGTTCGATGTGGTCGTGGACTTCCGGCCCGGCTCGCCGACGTTTCGCAAGTGGATCGCGGTGGAGATCACAGCAGAAAACCGCAAGGCGGTTTATATTCCCGGCGGCTGTGCTCACGGATTCCAAACGTTGGTTGACTCCACGGAACTGTTCTACCAGATGTCCGCGTTCTACGTGCCCGAATCCGCTCGCGGAGCACGATGGGATGACCCGGCGCTGGGCATTGTGTGGCCGGCGTGTGAATCGCGTGTGATTGCCGACCGAGACCTCTGTTTCCCAGACTTGCCGATATGACGCGACTGCTCATTACCGGCGCGACGGGCTTTCTCGGTGTGCCGTGCGTGCGCGCTGCAAGTGAACACTTCGAGGTTCACGCCGTCGCGCGCGGGGGTGGTTTGCCTTCACTTCAGCCCGAAGGGCTGGGACAACATAGCCCAGGGCAACGCCCTGGGGTTGTCGAGCAAATGAACCCGCAGCCTGAAGGGCTGCGACAAACGTTGTCCCAGGCTTTCAGCCTGGAAGAGAAATCACTCTGCGAACCTGGGGCGTTGCCCCAGGCTGCGTTGTCCCAGCCCTTCGGGCTGAAACCAGTCCGCGTAACAGGATCTCATAGCGCAAGCGGATCGCCGTGCAGAATCCACTTCCACCCCTGCGATCTACTCAACACCAGTGAGACAACGCGCCTGATCGAAGACATTCGCCCGACGCACTTGCTTCATCTGGCGTGGGTCGCGACTCCGGGAGTGTACTGGACCTCGCCGGAGAATCACCGCTGGGTGGACGCATCAAAGCGATTGTTGCTCGCGTTTGCGCGGTGTGGAGGCGCGCGTGCTGTCATCACCGGAACGTGCGCGGAATACGACTGGAGCGCTGCGGGCGCGTGCCGCGAGTTTCACACGCCGACTCGTCCACACACAACCTACGGCCGCTGCAAACTGGAGTTGGCGAAGTGGGCACTGACCTTCGGCCGCCAGCGCGGAGTGCGCATCGCGTGGGCGCGGATGTTCTGGATGTACGGCCCGCGTGAACACCCCGCGCGTCTGGTGCCATCGGTGGCTCGAGCGCTTCTTGCTGGCTTGCCCGCGGCATGTTCGGCCGGAACTCAGCAGCGCGACTTCCTCCATGTGGATGATGCCGCGGACGCACTGATCGCGCTTGCGAAAAGTGAACTCGTCGGCCCGGTGAACATCGGTTCGGGAATGCCGGTCGCGGTGAGAAGCGTCATCGAACAAGTGGCGAATGCGTGCGGCCGGCCGGAGTTGGTGCGTCCGGGCGAACGCGCGATTCTGGCAACCGAGCCTCCGACTCTGGTCGCGGATGTCGAGCGACTTCACAACGAACTGAACTGGCGCCCTCGCTTCGACCTTGCTAGTGGACTGCGTGAATGCGTGGAATGGTGGAGACAGACCGAGGAGAAACGCAAATGCGGTTAATCATCGACACGGATTCGCGGACGGTGACCGAAGAAACCGAGCACGGCCCGCGCACAAATCCGCTCGACTCGCCCGAAGCGTTCCGACTCATCACCGAACACTGGCTCACGGTCGGCTGGACGCAGAAATACACTTACGGCTTCACCTGGCTTGGTCGGCCCATCATTCAACTTCCCGAAGACATGATCCGCATTCAGGAAGTCATCCACCGCGTGAAGCCCGATGTGATTCTCGAAACCGGTGTCGCGCATGGTGGCTCGCTCATCTATTACGCGAGCCT
>JAKEEV010000983.1 GCA_022616395.1 Planctomycetia bacterium
GATGAAGACGAAGATGAGGAGGATGACTAACTCCTTCGAGTTCAAGGTGCGCGATGGACTGGAAACCCTTCTGGAAGATCATCGAGGAGTCTTATCGCTCCGACCCCATCGGCCACTTCGAGGCGCTCAAGGAACGCCTCGGTGAACTGAAGTGGTTCGAGGTGATCGAATTTCAAGCCCGGTTCGATGAAGCCATCGCCGCTGCCAATTTGATTGACCTGTGGGGTGCTGCGTACCTCATCAACGGCGGCTGCTCGGATGATGGGTTCCGCGACTTCCGCGTGTGGCTGGTCGGTCGCGGGCGACATCCTTATGAACACGCGCTGCGCAATCCCGATTCGCTCGCCGAAATCCTCGATGGCGACCCGGTCGACGGCTTCGGACTGGATGCCGCGGCCCTGCGCGTCTATGAGGAGAAGACCGGCATGAGCGACTTCTACGATCGACTCGACCGCGAAGAACGCAACGCCCCTCCCCCTCCACCCGAAGGCGTTGACTGGGACTTTGAAGACGAAGACGAAATGCGCAAGCGCTTCCCCAACCTCTGCCACCTGTACCTGATCCCGGAGGACGAAAAGGAGGGGGAAGGCACATGACCCCGACCCGCCCGGCCGAGCCGACCGTCCCACGTCCCCCCGATCAGGATCAACCCGGCGACCCCTGGCAGGAGACCCAGGTGAAGCCGGTCCCCGCGGTCGCGCTTCAGCCGGTCAGCGAAATCCAGCAACTGCTGCAGAAGCGGTTGCGGTTCCTCTCCCTCCTGATGACCGGTGGCCTGATCGTCAACGTGCTCATGGTCGTCGGAACCGGCGCGGCCGTGGACGCTGGAACCCGAGAGGTACCGCCCGCCTGGGCGTACTTCGGCGTCGGCGTGTTCGGGGTGGGGACCGCGGCCGGGGTCGTCCTGTGGGTGCGGCGGTCCCTGTCGTTGCGCCAGTTGCGGGCAATCGAGCTGATCCTCTTCGGGGCGCTGTACGCCCACTGGTTGTCGGTCCACGCCTTCATCTACCCGCGGCTGGTGTTGTTCCCCCAACCCCCGGTCTGGTACGGGCCTACCCTGGCCCACGCCGTCAGCACACCCTGGAGCATCTTGATTATCCTTTACGGCATCCTGATTCCCAATACGTGGCGGCGGTGCGCGGCAGTGGTGGGCGTCATGGCCGTCACTCCGCTGGTGATTAGCGTTGCCAACGGCCTCGCCGCCCAGGTCACCGAGGGACACTCGCCGCTGAATTACCTCTCCGTCGTCGGGTTCTGGATGGCCGTGTCCGCGGCCATCGCGGTGTACGGGTCGCATCGAATCGACGTACTCCGCCGGGAGGTGGCGGAAGCCCACCGGCTCGGTCCATACGGGCTGGTCCGCAAACTCGGCGAGGGCGGGATGGGCGAGGTGTGGCTGGCCGAGCACCGACTCTTGAAGCGACCGTGCGCGGTGAAATTCATCCGCCCGGAACTGGCTTCCAACCCCGCGGTCGCGGCCCGGTTTGAGCGAGAAGTGCAGGCCGTTACCGGGTTGACGCACTTCAACACGGTCCGCGTCTACGACTACGGCCGGGCGGACGACGGCTCCTTCTACTACGTCATGGAGTACCTCGACGGCCCCACCCTCGGCCGACTCGTCCGCGACCACGGGCCACTCGAACCGGGCCGTGCCGTTTACCTGCTGCGGCAGTTGTGCGGGGCGATCTCCGAGGCACACGCGGCTGGGCTGGTTCACCGGGATATCAAGCCCGGGAACGTGCTCGTTACTGCACTCGGCGGTCAGTACGACGTGGCGAAGTTGCTTGACTTCGGGCTGGTGCAAGACCTCTCGACGGTCGATGGAGGCGACCGGCTGACCGCCGCCGGCGTCGTGATGGGGACGCCCGCGTACCTGTGTCCCGAACAGGCGAGCGGTTCAAGCGCGGTCGATGCACGCGGAGATGTGTACAGTCTCGGCGCGGTCGCGTTCTTCGCTCTCACGGGGCTCCCACCTTTCGAGCGCGCCACGCTCGGCGAATACCTCACTGCTCACCTGACGCAGGAGCCGCCCGACCTCCGAGACCTGCGAGCCGATGTCCCCGCCGACCTCGCAGCCGTCGTCGCCAGGTGTCTGGCGAAGAACCCCACGGAGCGGTTCCAGTCCGCGCTGGAACTCGACCGCGCGCTGGCGGAGTGCCACTGCGCGAGCAACTGGTCCGCTGATCGCGCAGCTCGCTGGTGGGACAAACACCCCGACAGCTCAAAGCTCGTCGGCATGGCCCCAACTGCAATCTTCCACAAGCCGGAGGAAATATGACTCCGGAGTTCAAGGATCACTTCTCCACTCACGCTGCGGACTATCGCGAGTTCCGCCCAACTTATCCCGCGGAGTTGTTCGCCTTCCTCGCGTCGGTTGCACCCGCGCGCGAACGGGTCTGGGATTGCGGCACGGGCAACGGGCAGGCTGCGGTCGCTCTGGCCGAACACTTCGAGCGCGTCTTCGCCACTGATGCCAGCGCTGAGCAGGTGAACAACGCACAAACTCATCCGCGTGTGGAATACGCGGTCGCTCCGGCGGAGAAATGCCCGCTGTCCGATGCTTCCGTCGATCTTGTCACAGTCACGCAGGCGCTTCACTGGTTCGACCTCGACCGGTTCTCTGCCGAAGTGCGCCGCGTGTGCAAGCCGGGCGGACTCCTGGCCGTTACCTGCTACTACGAGCCGGGCGTCGATGAGAAGGTGAATCCGGTTCTGAGACGCTGGGAGGATTTCATTCGCCCATACTGGACGCCCGAACGCGCGTGGGTGGACGCTGGCTATCGAACGATCCCGTTTCCGTTCCCGGAACTGCCTGTGCCGAGCTTCGAGTTGACTCTGGAGTCGTTTCTGGCGGGATTTCTTGGGTATCTGGGCACATGGTCGGCCACCAAACAGTTCGTGAAGGCTCACGGAAGCGATCCTCTGGAACGATTCGTGCCGGAGTTTGCTTCCGCATGGGGTGATCCGGCGACGGTGCGAACGGTGCGGTGGGAATTCACCCTGAGACTCGGCCGCGTGAATGCGGAACTCACCTGAACTCCCGTCTTCGGGAAAGTGATACTAGGATGGAGGCATCCTCCGCGCACGAACGCTGAGTTCCCCACATGCCCGACCTCTCGACAACCGCTGCACACGTACCCGATCCTGAACCGCTCGCGGAAACGGTCGTTCGCCCGGCATCAGCTCCGGTCCCCGCGCTGCCACCCGATCAGACAGCGGAGACATTCATCCGCCCGCCCGCGCCGCAGTCAGGAACGGTCGCGGGGTCGTCCGGTTCGGCCGATTTCGCGGAACAGACGCGGCAGTTGCTCCGCCGACGGTTATTCGTCACGCATGGCGCGATCGGACTTGTGACCGGCAAGATCGCGCTACTCGGATGGATGGGTCTGTCTCCGTTGCCGGCGGAAGCCGGGCTGGGGGTCTGGGCCATCGGATTACCGCTTCTGGCATTTGGGCAGAGTGTGGTTGGGCTGGTGTTTTTGTTAATTCGGCCGACCGCCCCGCTTGGAGCCTTGCGGCTTGTCGAAGTGACTCAGTTCGCGATGATCGCGCTCGGCGGAGGAATCGCCCGCTTCGTCGTGTTGACCACTCCGCCAGCCAGATCGCCCGATCCGCGCTTTCACGACATCCTCTATCGCCATGATTCCGCCATCACGACTTTCCCGCTCATCTTCGCCGTCGTCATCTACGGTGTGTTGATTCCAAACACTCGCAGGCGCAGTTTGCTCGGCACCGGCTTGCTCTGCCTGGTTCCCATCGTCGCAACGGCGGTGGCGGCTATCGTCAATCCCGCTGTCCGGGAGGAGATGATGGAGATTCTCCCCGCGACCATCATCCCGCTATTCATGGCCGCGGTGATCGCGGTCTTCAGCGCCTCGCGGACAATTGAATTGCAGCGTGAAGCATTCGACGCGAAGCGCGAGATACAAGAACTCGGTGCCTACACGCTCAAACGGAAACTCGGTGAGGGCGGAATGGGCGAAGTGTGGCTGGCTGAACACCGGCTCTTGAAGCGACCCTGCGCCGTGAAGTTCATTCGAGCCGAACTCGCGGCCGAGTCAGCGACACTGGCACGCTTCGAGCGCGAAGTACGCGCGGTGACCAAGCTCACGCACTTCAACACGGTGCGCATCTACGACTACGGCCGCGCGGATGACGGCTCCTTCTACTACGTGATGGAATACCTCGATGGTCCGACACTGGATCGACTGGTGCGCGACCGCGGGCCGCTTGCTCCCGGTCGAGCCGTGTACTTGCTCAGGCAACTGTGCGGAGCACTTGCCGAAGCTCACGCCGACGGCCTGATTCACCGCGACTTGAAGCCGAACAATATCATTGTGGCGACGCTCGGCGGTCAGCACGATGTGTCGAAACTCCTCGACTTCGGCTTGGTGCAGGATTTGGGTTCTGTCTCTTCGACCGACCCGCGCATTACGCGCGCTGGAACTGTCCTCGGCACGCCTTCGTATATGTGTCCCGAACAAGCGGCGGGCGAACCGGTCGCGGACCCGCGCGGTGACATCTATAGTTTGGGCGCGGTGGCGTTCTTCCTCCTCACGGGTCGGCCTCCGTTTGTCGCCACGAGTGTCGGGAAGTTGCTCTCAGCACACCTGACTCAGCCCGCACCCTTCGTTACCGAAGTGCGAGCGGATGTGCCCGCGGATTTGGCCGCAGTGGTCGCGAAGTGTCTGGCGAAAGACCCGAAGGAGCGATTCGCCAGCGCCACCGAACTGGAAAGCGCGCTTGGAGCGTGCGAGTGTGCGGGCGACTGGTCCGCGAGCGTCGCGGCTCAGTGGTGGTCGCCCGATGCGACAACTCCCGACGCCGAAGCCACTAACCCAAATCAAACCCAAACGCTGATAACGTAGGTATTCAAGAATGTAGTCCTCACGCTCCGCGTGAGGCGGGCAATTGCGAACTTCTCGGTCGGTGTCGATCATGTCGATTTGCAGGCGGCGAAGGCGCGCGGCCTGATCGTCACCAACACGCCCGAC
>JAKEEV010000984.1 GCA_022616395.1 Planctomycetia bacterium
CCTGCCGGGGCGGACTGTCTTTGAGTGCCGCTCGGCAAGCGGCACCTACTTTGAAGAAAGTCACCGAGGAGCGATGATGCAGTATCAGGATGAACTGACCGCGGTACTCGAAGCCGCCAGGCGCGCAAGCGAGTTGCTTCGTCGAGAGTATGAAGCGTTCGCGGCAATCCCCGATGCTCCGGTTTCGATCAGCACGCACGCGGACAAGGCATCTCAAGAACTCATCCTGGCTTTCCTGCACGAAAAGTTCCCATCTGATGCGCTCTGCGCGGAAGAATCAACGCCCGCGTTCGACAAAGTGACCAAGCTCGGCCCGCGAACGTGGGTGGTTGATCCCATCGACGGCACTCGCGGATTCGCGAAGAAGGTCGGGCAGTTCTCGGTGATGATCGGGCTACTCGTGGACCGCAAGCCGGTCGTGGGTGTGGTCGCGGAGCCGGCTCAGCATCGGTTCACTTATGCCACACTCGGAGGAGGATGCTGGTCGCAGACCGAAACCACAGACTGGACGCAGACCGAAACCACAGAACCGGCGCGCTGCCGGGTGTCATCGCGCGGATTGTCCGAGTTGGTGCTGATTCAGAGCTGGTCAAAGACCGGTATGTCACCCAAACCGGTGAAGGCGCTCACGCCAGTAAAAGTGATCGAGACCTACTCCGGCGGAGTGAAACTCGCGGCGGTCGCTCGCGGGGAAGCAGACGTATACGCCAACACCTACGAAACGTTCTTCGACTGGGACATCTGCGCCGGTCATCTTCTGGTAACCGAATCCGGAGGCACCGTAACTGACCTCGTCGGCAACGCAATCACTTACCACAACGAATCGTTCGCGCAGAAAAATGGACTGCTGGCGACGAATGGTCTGATTCACGCCGAAGCGGTGAAGCGACTGGCGGGTTAGCCGCAACCAATGTAGCAGAGCGTCTCCGTTAAAAAGTCACACGAATTGGATTGGGATTGGGTCAGTCTGCAAGACCCCTCACCCGCCGTTACGACTGACGCGAAGCGCGTCCGTCTACGGCGACCTCTCCCCGCTAAAGCGGGGAGAGGTCGCCGCCGCGAAGCGCTAGCTTCGCGAAAAGCGGCGGGTGGGGGGGTCTTGAAAGCTCCACAACTGCGCACAACCTGTGACTTTTTAGCGTAGACCCTCTGGTAGTAGGCACTCGCTGGGTGCCGTTCTTCGCCTTTGGCAGAGAAGAACGGCACCCAGCGAGTGCCTACTACTTTACCGCACATCCAGGCACACGACTTTCTCGTCGTCGCGCATGTAGAGCCGGCCGTTGGTCAGTGCGGGAGTCGCCCAGTTGTTTCTCCCGCTGAGCACCTTCGGAATCTTCGCCACCAAGTTGAACTCGGCTGTGTTTGCTTCGACCAGGCACAACTCTCCGCGAGCGGTCTGGATGATGAGGTGATCGCCGGCGAGGATAATCGTTCCCTGCCCGATCTCCCTTCCGTCCCAGCCTGGTTTTTCCTGAAGCGTCTTGAAGTCGATACACTTCAACCCGTGCCCACCGGTTTGCCCGTCGATACCGAAGAGGTAATCGTCCTTGAAGACGCTTGTCGCGTGGTGGTTCTGGAACGCACGCCCGCGACGAGCGCGGACCTCGATCAGATTCACCTCATCGCCCGATTTCTCCGCACGCAACAGCGCGCACCCGCCACCGTAAGCCGAAGAGATGTAGATGTACTCTTCCACGACGAGCGGTGTAGTGATGTTCCCGTTGTGATCCGTCTTCCAGTCGTAACTGCCGGTCACCTTGCCGTCGCTTGCGCGGATCGCAAGCAGCGCGTCACCGGTAAACGCGAAGACGGTGTCGATCCCTTCAATGTTCGCGGACACCGGCGAACTGTAACCCGGTGGGTTGGACGCGGTCTTCCACTTCACATCGCCAGTGTTCTTGTCGAATGCCACGACCGAGGCGTTCGGACCACCGGGTTGCACAATGAGCATGTCGCCAAGAATCAACGGCGAACACGCAACTCCCCACTGCGGCATTGGCGCGCTGAACTCTTGCAACAGGTCTTTCTGCCAGCGAACTTTCACCGTGGTCTCTTCGGCTTCCAGCGCCAGCAACTTCCCCGCTCCGCCGACGGTGTAGACCATCTTTCCTTCAACGGTCGGCGTGGCACGCGGGCCAGTGGCGAGGTTTCCGTCATTGCCCGCCTGAGCGGATGCGTAAGAGTATTCCCACATCTGCTTGCCGGTCTCGGCGTCCAGACAGAGCACGCGTTCGTTGCTCCCCTGCTTGTCTTGCACATACAGCCTTCCGCCAACGACCGCCAGCGAGCCGAACCCACCGCCGACCGGGTGTTTCCAGAGTTCCTTCGGCGGAGTCTTGTCCCAATCAGTTCGGAATTCACCCGCTGCCGGGCGCCCGTCGCGCAGTGGGCCGCGCCATTGCGGCCAGCCCGCGGAAGCATCCGCGACCGGTGGTAGTTTCAGCTTCCGCTCGCTGAGCTTCTGCACTTCAGCCGTGTTCTCGCTATCGCGCATGAACCACGACCGCACCCAGTGCGACTTGTACGCGACATAACCGCCGATCCCAAGAAGGGCGAGAATGCCGATGGTCAGAACAACTGCGCGGGCCTTCATGGATAAATCCCCGATTGGGTTTGGCGACGTGGAGCGGAGGCGCGGGCGAGTTCCGCGCGTCGCCTGAAGAATAGAATGCGAAAGTCCGATCGAGTGCAACAACGCGAAATTAGAAACTCTTACCCCTTCACAACGGCTTGCAAGGCTTCACTTGCCGCAATAATTGTCTGGGCGATGTGGTCATCCGTCATCGCGGAACAAGTGAACGCGGCCTCAAACTGACTGCACGGCAGATACACCCCGCGGTCCATCATCTCCCAGAAAAACTTGGCGAAGCGCTTCGTATCGCTCGTCTTGGCTGTGTCGAGATCAGTGACGGGCGTGTTCGTGAAGAACAGCGTCCACATGCTGCCGACGCGATTGAACTGCACCGGCACACCCGCGCTTGCTGCGGCCTTCAAGAATCCGTCGCCGAGGCGCTTGCTCTGTTCTTCGAGCCTCGCATAAGGCGGATTCATCTTCAGTTGAGCGAGAGTCGCGATCCCCGCGGCCATCGCAACGGGATTGCCCGAAAGTGTCCCCGCCTGGAACACCGGACCGGCCGGCATCACCTTCCGCATGATTTCCGCGCGGCCACCATAAGCGCCAACCGGATAGCCGCCGCCGATGATCTTCCCGAAGCAACTGAGGTCTGGGCTATCGCCAAGTAACACTTGCGCTCCGCCATATCCGAGCCGAAAGCCGGTCATCACTTCGTCGTAGATGAGGAGAGAGCCGTGATGTCGAGTGAGTTGGCGCAGTGCTCGGCGAAATTCCGCCGTTGGGGGAACCAGTCCCATGTTGCCAACGATTGGCTCCAGGATCACGCCCGCGATCTTCTCTCCCTTCGCGCCAAACAGTTCCGTCAGTGCCGCTGAGTCGTTGAACTTGAGGATGAGTGTATCCTGCGTGCAACCACTCGGAACGCCGGGACTGTTGGGGACGCCATGAGTCAGTGCGCTTGAGCCAGCGGAGACCAGGAGCGAATCGACGTGACCGTGATAACACCCCGCGAACTTCACAATGAGGTCGCGACCGGTGAACCCACGCGCCAGACGAATGGCGCTCATCGTCGCTTCGGTTCCACTGGAGACGAAGCGGACCATCTCCACCGAGGGTACGGCTTCAATCACCATCTCGGCCAGTTGCGTTTCGAGTACACACGGCGCTCCGTAGCTCGAACCATTCTTGACCGCTGAGATAGCTGCTTCCACAACCGCGGGGTGAGCGTGACCGAGAATCATCGGCCCCCACGAACCGACAAAGTCGAGGTATCGTCGGCCATCGACATCGAAGAGGAATGGCCCTTCAGCGCGAGCGATGAACAGCGGACTTCCACCGACGGCGCCGAACGCACGCGCCGGGCTGTTCACCCCACCGGGAATGACGCGATTGGCGCGCTCAAATGCGGCCGCACTTGCAGGACGGGAGACCGGAGTGTGAGGCATGCGGATTCCGTTGAGAGTCGGAGGTTCGTGTGCCGTTTTTGATTGTAGTCCTCACGCTCCGCGTGAGGTGTCTTTCCTTCACGCGGAGCGTGAGGACTACAATCTTCTGCCGACTCCTCTGGTCAATTACCCCTTGCTGACCGACTCGGCAATCGTCTTGGCTCGGCCAACGAGCTTCTTGACTTCAACGTCAGGATCGTCCTCGTACAGTTCGATCACCTCGCGGCAGTCGTTACGGACGCTTCTGCGCATGGCACCGATGAGGTTGGGGTTATTCAGTGCCGTGAGTGCTGTTTTCTCGGCGGCGGCGAGCCGGGCGTCGATCCGCCTGCGTCTCTGCTCGGCCGCGTCGGGCGGTCCCTTGGTGATGTTGGTTCTGAGGTAGGCAGCGAGCAGATACCACGTCTTCTTGTCGGGGTCTGTCTCGGTAAGAGTTCGGAGAGTGTCGCAGGCGCTGGCGGCCCGGTCCATGTCGCCGAACTTCGTCAGCCGGATCACTCGCATCGCCAGCCATTCGGGATTGGTGGGGTCGGGCTTCACGGAGATTTCGTTTCGGCGGTTCTCTTCGATTTTCTTTTCCAGCCTGGTGTACTCTCCGCGTGCGGTCTTCAGGTCAGTGATCCGCTTGTCGGCCAGCCAGCCCCAGCGTGCCTTGGTTAACAAATCCTCCTTGAGCGTGTAGGGCAGTTTCGCCTCATCCGGGAATCGAGCCTTCACCTTCGCCCACTGCAACGCCGCTGCCTCCCAATCGCCGCTTCTCTCCAGTTCCATCGCTTGCCAGGCAGCGGTGTAGGCTTCGGGGTCATCTGAATCGCCAGGCTTGGAGATGTTGTTCTTGAACCGGTTGGCTAACTGCTTCTCGCGGTCGCGGACTATCCCTTCGCGATAGACCACCGCGGCCTTGTCCACCATCTCACCGCCCTTGTCGCCGTACTCCTCCAGGAACTCCGTGGCCGCTTTGAGCCTCTCCTCGGGTGTCTCGGCCTTCTCGATAGCCGCGAACATCTTCTCCGGTGAAGTCGGCTTGAGCATGAAGAACGCGATGACCGCCAGGGCGAGCAGAATTGCGCTAAAGCCGACCGCCTTCATCCAGGTTCGCTGCATCAGTGGCACTGAAGGCTTCTTCTTCACCTTCTTTTTCTTTCCGCGAAGCGCGCGAGCGGCCTCCTTGTCGGCTTCGTCCATCCGCTCACCGCCGAGGTTGGTCGGTTTGGCCGTGCGAACCTCCGCGGCGACCAATCCAGCGCTTTTGCGCGCGTAGGCATCCTCCTCGATCTCACCAAGCATGCGCGCGACCCACGCGGCATCAATCGGCCGGTCTTCCTTGTCCTTTTCCAGAAGCTGAAGAATGAGTGCTTCAAACTTGAGAGGCAGTTCGTTTACTAACTTCCCGATGCGAGGCGGTTTCTCGTTGACATGCTTGAGGAACATCTCCACGGTCGTATCGGCGGTGAATGGCTTGCGCCCACTGAGCAGTTCAAAAAAACAAATACCAAGCGAATACAGATCGGACTTGTTGGAGAGATTCCGGTCGCCCTTGCACTGCTCTGGCGACATGTACGCGGCCGTGCCGATGGTGCTGTTGGCGCCAGTCAGCGCGGTCACGTCCGTATCCTTGGCAATGCCGAAGTCGGTGAGCTTGAGCAACCCGTCGCGGTCGATCATCAGGTTCGAGGGCTTGAGGTCGCGATGAATGATCCCCTTGTCGTGGGCATACTGGAGCGCTTCGCAGAGTTGCTTGCCGTAAACAACCACTTCTTCCCAGCTTAACTTTCCCCGGCGGGCCAGCGCGCGGTCGAGAGCCTCACCGTCGATGAACTCCATCGCGATGTAGGGGTTCTGCTTGTTGATTTTGCCGTGAGCGATGAGCCGGACTATGTGCGGGTGCCGGAGCTGCTTGAGGATATTCGCCTCGCGCTCGAAACGAGCCATCGCGCTTTCGTTGCCGACCAGCCCCAGTGCCACGACCTTCAGAGCGACTGGAATGATCTTGTCGGCGCTGCGGTGGAACTTTGCCCGGTAGACGGTGCCCATCGCCCCGCAGCCCAGCTCCTTCTCGATCTCGAATGGGCCGATCTGCTGACCAATCAGCATGGCTTCGACACCTCCGACCATAAGCGATTATCGAGGGCATTGTACCCTCTTGAGACGCCCGACGCTCGCCCGATTCTCCGACTATCGCGGTTCTCGCAGGGAACGCTTCGTAACACCCTGCGGCTATCCGCAATCCCACCGTGAAGTTCCACCGTCTAACAGGTATAATCCCCGGTGGACGGGTTGACGCAACTCCCGACTACCAAGGGATGAACAACGGCACGGCAGGCAAATGCCGCTGCCCGGAGGTTGATAATGGCCGCGGTTCTCGAAACCAAAGACCCCGCCGCGAAACTCGGCTCCCAGGTCGATGAACAACTCGCCCAGGCGACCAGCCGCATTCGTGCCCATGATTTGACATTCGGTGGGCTGGTTCTCCTGGCTCTGGTGTTGCTCTACGCAACCACGATGATTTCGCTCGACAAGGCACTGACTCTCCCGGAATGGGTACGTCAGATGTCGTTGGGCGGATTCGTCCTGGTTCTGCTCGGCTCGGCGTACCTCACGCTTCTCAGCCCCCTGCGCAAACGGATTAACCCGCTTTATGCCGCCAAACAGGTCGAACGGACCATTGAAGACCCCAAAAACAGCGTCACCGGTTACGTTGACGCCGTGGAACGCGGAAATCTCAACCCCACCGTGAAGGCCGCGCTCGCTCGGCAAGCCGCGAAGGCATCGGCGGAAGCCGATGTGAACCGCGCGGTCGATCACCGCAGCCTCGTCGTCCTCGGCGGAGTGGCGATTGTCCTGTTGCTGACGTTGGGCGTGCTGTTCTTCCTCTTCCGCCCGGCTCAGTTTGGCTCGCTGGTCGGCCGCGCCTTCGTGCCGTTCTCGTCCGATCCAATCGCGACCCAGACTCAACTCACCCTCATGAAGCCCGACCCGGCTGAACCGACCATCACCACCGGTCAGTCGATCACGGTCGCGGTTCATGTTGGCGGGAAAGTGCCAAGTCCGGACAACCCCGACCGCGTGCGGCTTCTCATCCGGCACAACCTTGCCGATCCGAACTACGATGAACTCCCAATGATTCAGGGCGAGAACTCCCGCGACTGGGAAGTCCGAGTGCCTGATTACATGGTGCAAAACGGCTTCTGGTACAAGGTCGCCGCGGGGGATACGGTCACGCCCGAATACAAGGTCACCGTGCGTTCGCTGCCGATGTTCACGGACTTTACCGCGACTTACGAATATCCGAAATACCTCCCGCGCAACCCCGAAACGGCGCACGATCCGGTTCTCCGTGGCTATCGCGGAACCACGGTCACGCTTTTTGCGCGCACCAATCGCGAAGTCCGCGATGGCCGCATGGAGATCAAGCCGAGCAAGCAGGTGGTTCTCGGTACGCCCGTGCCGGGCAAGCCGGATAGTCTCCAGTTCCAGTTCAAACTCATCGAAAGCGGGAAGTACGAGTTGACCTTCAACGCCGCAAACGGCGAACAGAGCGCGGATGCGTTCCAGTCGACCATCACCGTGGACGCCGATTTAGCTCCGAAGGTGATGATCGACAAACCCGAAGAGGACACCGTGATCGACATTCCGGCCAACGGGCAGATTGTCGTAGATGGCAAAGTCGGTGACGAGTTCGGTATCGACACGGTCACACTCAAGATGAGGATCGCGGGCAAGACGGATCAACTGCTTCTCAACAAGCCCTACATTCCCGACCCGAAGAAGCCGGAGAACAAGTCCCTTCGACGACAGAAGGACGGCACCTGGCCGACCGACTTCGCGTACAAGGGTTCCATCGACCTCTCCACGCTCACGAAGGACGCGACAGGCGCTCCGCTGGCGTTGACGACCGGCATGGAACTGGAGTTCTGGCTGGAGGCAACGGATAACTGCACCGAGCCGAAACCGAACGTCGGCACATCGAAGATCAAGCGCGTGCGTCTCGTGTCACCGAAGGTGGACGAGATGGAGAAACAGGATCTCAACGCGCAGAAGGAAGCCCGCAAGAAGGAAGAACAAGAGCACAACGCTCAGCAGCAGGACAAACTCAACACCGAGGAACGCAAGCCGCAAAACGCCGAGCCGCAACCGAAGAACAACGACCCGAATAACCAGCCCAAGACCGAACCGAAGCCCGGCGATCTAAAGACCGACCCCAAGAAGCCCCAGGACCCAAAGCCCGGTGACAAGAACGGCATGGGGAACACGGGCGGAATGGGTATGACCGATCCGAAGAACCCGCCCGAGAAGAAGCCGAACGATCCGCCACAACCGATGGACCCTGGCATGGGCGGAATGGGCGGGATGGGTGGCACGGAAAAACCACCCGAAGCTCCTATGCCAAAACCGAAGGATCAGGCGAACCTCGACAAGACCGCCGACGAGTTGCAGAACGAACTCGATAAGGAGAACAAGAACGGAGGAGCGGCCAAGCCGAACCCCAACCCCAACGACACTGAGCGCACTCCGCCCGGCGAGCAGAAACCGCAACCAATGGGCGGGACGCCGAACGATGCCTCAACGCAGAAGCCGCCCGAACCGAAGCAGCCCAACCCGATGGACCCGATGAACGCGGGTAACTCGGGCGCGGGCGCGTCCAAGCCCGAAGGGAATCTGGAGAAGCCAAGCGATCCGGCCGCCCCCAAGCCGGAACCGAAGCAAGGCGATGGGATGAACCCGAAGGGCACTCCTTCCGAGAAGCGGGACGAGCCGTTCGGCGCGCCGCCCGGCACCGAGAAGCCCGAACCGAAAGATCAACAGCCAGGGCCAACGAACCCGAACCAGAAGCAGGATCCGAAATCCGGTGCAACGGGCAAGCCGCCCGCGAAGCCAGATGGCGATCCAAACGCCGGTGGAAACACGAATCCGAAAGACCCGCAGAAAGACCCCACGGAAGGAGCAGCGTCAACCAAACCCGCGCCGGAAATGAACCGAGGAGGCGAGAAGGAGCCTCCGAAGAGCGCGGGCAACAATACGAAGCCGACAGACAATCAGACGGCCGGAGGAGCCAAGCCCGAGAAGACTCCACCCGCGGCCGGCACCAAGCCTCCGCCGGATGACAAGATGGGCATGGGAATGAACCCGCCCGCCGAAACCAAGCCGACGGATGGAGCCAACAACCCGATGAACCCGAAAGGCCCCGGCGCGGCCGAAACCAAGCCCGACCAGAAGCAGCCGATGGGCATGGGCGGCACTCCGCCGATGGATCGCGGAACGGACAAGGGTCAGCCGGATGAAAAAGGCACTCAGAATGCCGGTGGCGGTCCCAAGGAGCCGAAGAAGGACAAGATCGATCCGAAGGAACTTGCCGACGCGGCGAAGGACTTGACCGACCCCGACCCGAAGAAGCGGCAAGCTGCCGAGCAGAAGCTCGACAAGGCCATCGGAGAAGAGAAGCGCAAGGAAATCCAGCAACTGGCCCAGGATCTCAAGTCCGACGACCCGAACAAGCGCGCAGCGGCCGAAAAGAAGCTCAAGGACATGGTCGACAAGGCCAACCAAACCGCCACGCCGGAACCCAAGAAGGAGCAACCGAAGCTCACCAAAGAGCAGATGAAGGAGTTCGCGGACGCGGCCAAGGATTTGACGAGCAAGGATCCTCAGAAGAAGGCCGAGGCTCAGAAGAAGCTCGACAAGATGATCGGTGAGGACAACCGCAAGGAACTCGAACAGGTTCTCAACGACCTGCAATCGGATGACCCGGAGAAGCGCGCTGCGGCTCAGAAGAAGATCGAAGACTGGAAGAAGCAAGCCGAGGAGTTAGCCAAGAAGGATGGCAAACAGGACGGACCGAAGGACGGCAAGGGGAAGGAACTGACTCCCCAGCAGATGGCCGAACTCCTGAAGAAGGCTCAGGATTTGAACTCGAAGGATGATGCCAAGCGCAAGCAGGCCGAGAAGGACATCGACAAGATGCTCGGCGAGGATCAGCGCAAGCAACTTCAGGAAGCGATGAAGAACCACAAGCCGGGCAACCCCGAGGACGAGAAGAAGCTCAAGGAACTGATGGAGCAGATCGCGAAGAACAACCCGCCGAAGACAACGGAACCGCCGAAGGACTGGCGAGAGGGACTTGGCACCAGCCCGCCCGCGAAGGGGCAAATGGAGGAGGATTTGAAGAACCGCCTGCTCGCGGCCGAACGCCAGTTGGATGTGTTCGAGAAGAACCGGTACAACAAGGCGCTTCAGGCTCAGAAGGGCTGGACTCAGGAAGATTACGACAAGTTCCTGGAAGGCTACCGCAAGCGCGTCGAGGACATGCGGAAGGAATACGAACAGGCACTGAATGCGCCTCCGTCCACCAACCCGACCGATCCCAAGACCACACTCACTGCCCCCGGTAGCGGAAAGGTTGAGGGGAAGATCGGCGACGGTTCCGGGAGCACAAGCACGCGGCCAGTTCCCCCGCCGGGCTTCGAGGGCGCGCAAGACAAGTTCAAGGATGCCCTCAAGAAGAAGCCGTAGATTGTGGTCCTCACGCTCCGCGTGAGGTCGCGAGCGCAAGTGAGCGTATTCAACATCTGTCGCTATCGCGACGGCATCACGCGGAGCGTGATGGCTACAATGGCAACCCTCACATTCCGCGTGAGTACGACAATCCCCGGCCGCCTCTCGTTCAAGCGAGACGCGGCCGGTTGCTTTTTCTACTCTGGAAAGTAGTAGGCATTCGCCGGGTGCCGTTCTGAAACCCAAAGGCAACGGCACCCGGCGAATGCCTACTCCTTTCCCTTCCACGCACATGATCCCCTGCATCTCGCAAGTGACCACGCTCCCCGCGACGTTCGTCGAGGACGCTGCGAATTGCCCCGCGGCCGGTTGCACGGCCATCGAAGTGTGGCTCACCAAACTCGAACAGCATCTTCAGGAAGTCTCCGCGCCCGATACACAAAAAGCTCTGGCGGATCGCGGAGTGAAGCTCGTTGCCGCGGCCTATCAGGGTGGATTGCTGCTGTCGCAGGGCGAACAGCGGAAGGTTCACTTCGATCACTTCAAGCGTCGGCTCGATCTCTGCCAGCAGTTCGGAATCCCAACGATGCTGCTCGTCGCGGACTTCGCGCAATCGCCCGATGCTCAATCGCTCGGCCGCGCGGTGGTGTCGCTGGCGCAAGCGGCTCAGTGGGCCGCGGGGTTTGGCGTGAAGCTCGCGCTGGAGTTTCGCGGAACCGATGCGTTCTGCTCGTGCCTCGATACTGCCCTCACACTCGTCGAGCAGTGCGCTGAGCCGAACGCGGGCGTCTGCCTGGACGTGTTCCACTACTACAAAGGGCCAAGCAAGCCGGAAGACCTTGACCGCCTGACTACAGCGAACCTCTTTCATGTTCAAGTGTGTGATGTGGCCGGAGTGCCGCGCGAACTCATGACAGATTCCGACCGCGTACTGCCCGGCGAAGGCGACTTCCACCTCGAACCAATCGTGACCAAGCTCAAGCAACTCGGTTACACCGGAGGCGTGTCTCTGGAACTGATGAACCCTGTTCTGTGGCAGATGAAAACAACTCAAGTCATCGAACTGGCACTGGCGGCTCTTCAGCAGCTGCTGAAGTAGGACAGGCATCTTGCCTGTCTCTTCATGTAGGACAGGCTGGACACCTGTCTGAAGCAATGACAGGCAAGATGCCTGTCCTACGAAAACCATCATTTCTTTTCAAAATCTCCGGCCGATCTCGGCGCGAATTTGGATATGCACTGCGTCAGTACCTTCCGCAGGCGCAGGGAGAGCGGCGGATTTCCGTTTCCATGAGGTCATAATGCTCGGTCGCTCATCGCGTTCAGCCCGCCTGGAATTACAAACACTTGAAGCACGAACAGTCCCCGCCTTCACCGCGACTCTCACCGGCGCAACCGCGACGTTTGTCGGCGACAGTTCGGGCGCTGTGGGTGACACCGTCATCTTCTCCCAGTCGAACGGATTGTTGGTTCATAATCGCGGTGCTGATGCGGGGTTTGCCAGCGCATTCGACTTCGACAGCACGCAAACCGGCGAGCAAACACTCGCGGCAGACTCGGCGAGTGTGGTGAACATCATCACTGGAACTGGTGCGGATGAGATCGCCCTCGGTGGGGCGTTCTCGACATTCTCCGCGCCGACGACTTCCTTGCTCGCGACGTTCGACATCAACAATAGCGCCGGGAACGACTCACTGATTCTCAGCAGTGGAAGCGCTGCGGTAATTTCGCACACGTTCACCAGCGCCTCAGACGGCACAATCCAGATTGACGCGCAGCAGATCAGTTACCTCGGCGTTGCATCAATCACTGACAATTTGAATGCGGCCAACCGGCTCTTCACCTTCAGCGATGTCGCGGACGCAGTCACTCTTGCGGACGATACTGGCCTCGTGGTGGGCGTGTCTCAGATCAGCGCTACCTCAACCAGCCCGACGGTGACTTTCGCGAACCCCACAAGCGCGCTGCTGGTGAATGCGGACGACATCGGAGCGGAAAATGATACGATCACACTCAGCGCCCTCGAAGCCGCGTTCGCCGCGAACATCGTCCTTCGCGGAGGAGATGGGAACGACACGTTCAACCTGGTGCCTCAGTTCTCCGCAATCGTGACGGCTGACGGCGGAGCGCCAATCGAAGCGCCCGGCGACTCGCTCGTTGTCGATGTGACGGGAGCAACGATCAACTCTCTCCCAGCGCCTGGCGCAACCGACGGGCTGTTTGACTTCGCGAACTTCGCTCCCATCACCTTCACGGACATCGAAACTCTCAGCCAAGTCCAGCAGGATCCGCCCGCTCCGCCTCCCGTTCCTCCGCCCGCCCCTCCGCCGCCTCCAGTTGTGCTGGCACCGATCGCGGTGGCTCAAGGAGCCGGTGGGCATGGGTTAGTGTCCACGTTCGACGCGGACCCCACCACGCAGTTCACGATCCAGCCATTTGCCGGTTACACGGGACCGGTGAGCATTGCCAGTGGAGATGTGAATCGCGATGGCACGCCGGATGTGATCGTCGGCACGCGCATTGGCGCGAGTCACATCAAGGTGCTTGATGGCCGAACCGGCAACGTGCTCCACTCGTTCTTCGCGTTCAACGGCTTGTCCATCGGGGTGAATGTCGGCAGCGGCGATGTGGATGGTGATGGAGTCTCGGACATCATCGTCGGCGCTGCAAACTCCATGAGTGTGGTGAAGGTATTCAGTGGTGTGGATGGTGGGCAGATTCGTGGATTTGTCGCGTTCCCAGGATTCGCGGGTGGCGTAAGTGTGGCGGGTGGGAATGTCGGTGGCAGCGCGGGCGATGACATCATCGTGGGCACGGCAACCGGAGCCAGTCACGTGAAGGTCTTCGACGGCTCGACACTCGAGGAGCTGCGCAGCTTCTTCGCGTTCAACGGATTCGCTGGTGGTGTAAGCGTCGGAGCCGCGGACCTGACCGGTGATGGAATCGCGGAGATCATCGCGGGCACCGCGACAGCCGCGGCTCACGTCAAGGCGTTCGATGGGCAGACACTGGCGGAACGCGCGAGCTTCCTGGCGTTCGCCAACTTTGCCGGAGGCGTGAACGTTGCCGGTTCGAGCAGCCGGATTGTGGTTGGGGTTGCACAGTTCGCCCCGCCACACGTCAAGGTCTTCGATAGCTCCGTGAATCAACTCGACAGCTTCTTCGCCTTCGACGTGGGCTTCGCGGGCGGCGTTGATGTGGGTTGAAAGTCGAACGAATGCCGGGTGCAGTAATCGTTTCTGGCACCGAAGACAACCCAGCCGGCTGACGCCGGCGGTTCGACAAAGCCACGTCCAACCACCGGCGTCAGCCGGCTGGGTGAATCGCCCCAACGCCAGAATCCATTACCATACCCCGAATGCCTACCGCGCTTGTCCTGCGGCTCTGTATGAGATAGTGTCTCCCATCACACCAACCCACTTCACGCGGAGCACTGGCAATGGGACTCGACATCTTCGCGGCCAGCCACATCAAGTATGCTCGACCGATTCCGCGACGCAAAGAGTTCGACAAGCTGTTAGAAGAAATCGAGGCTCAAGGGAAGTCGCTGACCGAGGTGTACTTCCCGTTCTACACGAATGCGTCCTGCCACAGGCAACGGCTCGGAGGGATGAAACCGGGCCTCTATTCGTACACGAAGAAGTCGCGGAAGTACGAGTTCCGGGCGGGTTCCTACAGCGGCTACAACTGGTGGCGCAATCAACTCAGTCTCTTCGCTCTTGAAGTCGGAGCCGAAGCCGTGTGGAGGGAACCGAGAATCTATCGCGGGAAACCGTTCGTTGAACTCATCAACTTCACCGATTGCGACGGCCGCATCGGCACTTCAGTTTGCGAGAAGCTCGCCGAGGACTTCACGTCGCACGCGGCGCGCGCCAAGCGATTCCCCTCGACGATGACCTCCACCGATCCCGACGCCTGGCCGGGCGATGACTGGCTGGCGGTCTATCGCCAGTTCGCCCGAGCCTTCCGCCTCGCCGCTCAGAACGGCGCTCTGGCCTTCTGCTAGTGGATTTTCAACCGCTCCCTTGCGGTCGCGGCTCGTTGGGAGCTTGAAATCAGCCAACCAA
>JAKEEV010000985.1 GCA_022616395.1 Planctomycetia bacterium
ACTAACACAACCCGAAATCCGGTCGCCGAGTCGCGTTGATGCGGAGCAAGCGCATTGCGATACTCGGCCCGGCAAGCGGTGGCCTGGTTCTTCCACGAACCGCCACGCAATACGCGGAATCGGCCTTCCGCTGGCCCCGGCGGATCGCGAAGCGGCAATGTGGAATAGTACGCTTCTGCGTACCAGTCCGAGCACCATTCCCACACGTTTCCGTGCATGTCGTGAAGCCCCCACGCGGAGGCTGGATAGCGCGCCACGGGCGTTGTGCGACCGATTGAGCGCGCTGGTTCGCCTTCGCCATACGGATAAGCCGCGTCGAAGTTCCCCTGAGTAGAGTTAAAGCTCTCGCCGAAACTGAACGGCGTTGTGGTGCCAGCACGACAGGCGTATTCCCACTCAGCTTCCGTGGGCAAGCGATATGTTCGCCCCGCGGCCCGCTCTTCTGGTCGCTCGCTCACCTTCCGGCAAAACGTCACTGCTTCTTCCCAGGAAACGCTTTCGACCGGGTAGTCTGGTCCGCCGCCTTCGGTCAGAGTGAATCGCGATGGGTTCTTGCCTGTGACCGTAAGGTACGCGGACTGCGTGACCAGATGAACGCCAAGATAGAATGCATTGCCGATGACGACTTCGTGAACGGGTTTCTCGTTGGCGCGGTGGCCCGGTTCCGTATCGGGCGAACCCATCATGAACTTCCCCGCGGGGATGAGCACGAAGGCCATGCCGATGGAGTTGGTGAGCGTCTTCGGGCCGGTGGCCGGAACGCTGACAAGTACATCGTCGAGCACCTTGCCGAGATCAACTCGCCGAGCCGTGCGCCTGCCGGTCTCGCGTTTCGCTTCGCCCGCTGGCTCGTCAGGCTCTGGCATTGGCTCTCCAACTGTTTTCGTAGGACGGCCTTTCTCGGCCGTCTGTTTTTGCGACGGCCTGGAAAGGCCGTCCTACTTGCGGCTGCGCGGAATCACCGCGCCTCTGCGCACAGCTTACCCGATTCGTCCAGAAACTCTACGGCGGTCGGCTAACTGTCCTTTCGCCGGAAGCGCTGAGCATCCGAGAAAGAACGGACCGGCCGCGAACGTATCGTGTATCGGCAGCTTGCGCCGCTACAATCCTTACACCCGCGACAATCGCCCGAGTTCTTGGTTGAACTTCAAAATGAGTAGCGGACCTTCACCTGCTCCTCCGTGGCGCGGACCCGCAGCCGCTCCACCCACTCCGCCCGGCGCTCCGTGGCGGTCGGCTCCTGCGCGCGTGCCGTATCGTCCGCGCTGGCGAAAGCTGGCTCTGGCGGGCGGGCTGGCTCTGGTTGCTCTGGTCGCGGTGACGTGGATCGTGTTGTGGGTTCGTCCTCCGGCACCGGCTCGAATTGTCATTCTCTCCGCAAGCTATGACCGCACGACGGCGGTTCCTCCCAATCCGTATGGGAAGCACGATGCGCGCGAACTCGCCTCACTGACACGCCCCGGAAGTTGGTTTGGCACACGCTCGCGCCTCACCGGTGGCCCGACGAGTCCGCTCACGCGAATCGGATTGCCCGATCTCTCGACAGTGCGCGAGAAGTGCGTTGTGGTGTTCATCGCGGCTCACGGAGGACGCGACCGCGACGGCCCCTTCCTGTTTCCTGAAGACACAAGCGGCGACCCAAGCGAACGCGTGCGCTTCAAAACGATTCTCGATCGACTTGCACGCTTACCCGCCGACAAACAGAAGTTGCTCATCATTGACGCAACTCACGCGCCCGCGTTCGCCGACCTCGGGCTTGTTCATAACGACTTCGCGGCTGCCGTGGAGGAACTCGACGCGGCCGGAGACATCGCGAAGGTGCCGAACCTCGTAATCTTCCTCAGTAGCGGTGCGGATGAACGCTCCTGGTGTTCGCCCGAATGGGGAAAGTCCGCCTTCACGCATTTCACGATGACCGGGTTAAACGGCTCGGCCGATGCCGATGGCAACAAGCGCGTGACCGCAAGCGAACTGATCGCGTTCGTGACTCCGAAAGTCTTCGAGTGGGCACGCGACAATCGCGGGGCGCGGCAAATGCCCGTCCTTCTGCCGAAGACCGATGGCATTCAGCGAACAAGCAGGATGCATCTTGTCTCGGTTGATGGAAAGCCATCCGCCCCAGTTGCTCCAACGCCATTCGATCCGCCAGCGGAACTGGAACAACTCTGGAGCGAGTACCGCGCACTCGCAACCGCGACTCCTCCGCCGACCGCGTACACTCCTCACCTGTGGAGGCAATACGAAGCCTGGGTGTTGAGGTACGAGGAACTGATTCTCGCCAACGACACCGAAGGCGCGAAAATTGCCCGAGCCAACGCCGATGAACTTCGCCGAAAGATCGAATCGGCGCGCACGCTCGACATCAGCCCGCAAACACTCGCACTGCAATCCGCCGTCGGCGGGCAGAAGTTCGTCAATGAGCTTCCGAACGGATTCGTGACGGACATCGGCACGCTTGCGGGCAAGTCACCCGCTGATCGCGGAAAAACTTGGATTGCTTTACGAGATGCGAAGGCGAATGTTCCATCCGCGAACTTATTGTGGGTCCGAGCGCTCATCGAATGGACCGCGGTTGATCCGCTCAATCGCTTGCCCATTGCCCGCGACCTCGTTCCGCTGGTCGAAGAAGGCTTCTCGATTCGCCCCGCGGAGTTGCACTTCCTCGCGATGCTGGCGAAGCATCTTCCGCCGCAAAGTAAGGCGGAAGTGATCGGCCCGCTCCTCACGCAAGTGCTTCGCCAGCGCGTTTGGGTGGAAGAGTTGGCAAGTGGAGTCGCACCGAACCCGCACGGGGAGTTCTCGGAATATCCGTTCGCTGAGTTTCTGTACGCGTGGAACCCGAAAGCCCTCGCGGATGTCGATGCCCTTCGGCGCGCGAGCGAAGATTTGTGCTTCGCGACCAATGAGGCAAGCTGGCAAGACGCAAAGAAGTGGGTGAAGACCAGAGATGAATCCTCGGGGAAAGTCGCTCAACAACAACTGCACCGCGCCAGGTTGCTCGTGAGCGAGTGGCATCGCCAAGCGCATGTCCTTCCGGGCATCGGAGAGTGGACCGCGCGCAGACTCATTCACCCCGCGGACGATGCTTTCTTCCGCCGAGCCGGCCAGTGGAGCGACGGCTACACTTCCGCCGCGCTCATCCGTGGAGCGCCCGCTTCCGACGAGGTTCTCACTTCTCCGAATGTCAACCGGGATCGCTCGGGCGAATTGCAGAAAGCCGAACTGACGCTGAGTGAGGAAACCGCTACCCTGCTGAAAGCGAAGCCGGAGTTCGATGCCGGTCCAACTCCGCGCGCGGAAGCCGTGAAGTGGTGGAATCACGCGGACGCGGTGTTCACGGCTGCTCCTCCCAAGAACTTCGATCCCGCTCAACGTGTGGCGCTTGCTCGTGAGTTCCGCCGCGTGTCTCGTCAATTGCTCATCACCGGAGAAACGCACCCCGAACCGCTGCCGGAAGTCACAGCGGCCAAAACGCGCGAGATCGCGTTCCAGACGGCCGAACGCCGAGGAAGGTGGATGCTCGGTCGGCTGGGCGCTCCGCTTCACATGGGCGCCCTCATTGAAGTGCGACCCGGTGAGGATTCGACCGCGCTCTCTAAGCGACTGACGTGGTTCGCGTTCCAGGCGGACGGGAGGCAATCGCTCGCGGAGTTCGGTTCACGCTGTGGAGAACTCTTCGCCGCCGCGACCACTCTTGCAAAGCGAATGAATAACCCCACACTCGCCGACGTGTGGATTCGCATCTCGCCCGCTCATGCTGCGATTACCGACGAACCAATTGATCGCCTGCGCAGAGAACGTGTGCGCGCTTATCTCGCGTACCAGGCGAAGCGCACATTCGAGGATCACTGGTACGGAGAAGGCACGACTCCTTACTATCGCATCGCGGTTCAGAAACTCTCAGGTGATGCTACTGGAGTTGTGTCTGCGTTCGATTTGGCGGGCGATCCGTTCGCGCCGTATCTTGCCGTTCCTCCGTTCCCGGTGGAGCCGGAGTTGCCAGAGCGAATCGCGATCACGGATGAACCGAACCCCGCGGTGAACGTGAAGTTCAAGCCGAAGGGTAAGTTGGGACTCAGTGGCGTTCCCGTCTTCTGGACCGATCCAGCCACTCGAACGCCCCCCAGTAGCGCGGTCGAAGAGATCAGACTCACTCGACCGCCTCTTCCCCAGCCGCTCACGCCCAAAGCTCAAACACAGCCCTTCCAGATCAACGGATTCTTTCGCGGGCAATTCATCGCGCGTTCATGCCCGGTAGACTTCTACGCGATCCCTGACCGAACCGCGGTCACGGCTCCGCTTCCGCAAGACGTTGGGCTTGCGCTGCGTGCCGATCCAAATTCGCGGAAGCTCTACGGCTTCGGCACCGGTGCCGTTGCGATTGTGCTCGACTGTTCGGGCAGCATGGCTCGCAATCAGAACGATCCGAAGAGTGTGGGACGATACCCGCTCGCGCTCGAAGCGTTCGCCACACTCTTGAACGAACTCCCTGCCGGGACGCACCTGACTGTGTTCACCTTCGGCGCGAGAACAACGAGCGCGAAGACCCCCGAAGACACCATTCAGGAAGTGATGACCCTCACCAAACTGCCGCTTGATCGCGCAAAGATACTCGAAGAGGTGCTGAACCGGGTTCGCACGCTTCAGCCGTATCACGAATCGCCCATTGTCCGCGCTGTGGTGAAGGCGAAGAACAGCATTGCGAACGCGAAGGTTCCATTCAAGGCCGTTGTGCTGATCTCCGACGCGGTCGATACGCGATTCGCCCAGGATCCGGAATTCGCCGACAAGAAGCGATCCATTTCGGAAACACTCCGCGCGGAGTTCGAGCCGGCGAAGGTGGCTCTGGGTGTCGCGTCGTTCAAGGTGGACATCAAGGAGGAGCAGGCGATTCAGGCCGAGTTCAAGATAGTTGAGAAACTTACCCCAACGGGTCTGTTTGTTTCTCACACGGACGTGAAGCAACTCGCTGACTGGCTGCTCTCCGGGCTGAACCCGCGTGTGCGATTCGCGCTCGATCCGCTCACGTCCGATACTCCCCCACCCGGCGAACTTTTGGCCGGAAGCGCGGAAACAGATAACTGGTATGCAGGGAAACTCAGTTCGGGCGATTACCGAGTGCGAATTGTCGACGGTCCGGCCTTCGCGAGTGACATCCGGTTGTCACCAGGTGACTTCCTCTTGCTGGAACTCACCGAGAATGAGAAGAAGTTTTCGCTGAAACGACACTGGTATGCGCACACCGTGCCTGCCATTGCGAAGGCCGGAGAGAGCCAGGACCCGTGGCGGCTGGCTCTGCTTCAGAACTGGTCGAAGGATAACCGGCTCGAACTGTTCGCGGCCATCGACGGCGACCCGGACAAGGTCAATCCGCTCACGCCAACACGAATCGCAGACGTGTGGTTCGACTCAACGCCATCCGTTCCGCAACCGGAACCGGTCGCGATTCGCTGGCGCGCGGAGGGCGGTTATCCGTGCCCGAGTTGGGTAATTGATTCTCCTGGCTGGCCGAACTTCCCCGGTAGCTCAAGCGCGGCCTCGCCCAAACTCAGCGCGTGGTGGTCGGCCGAGCCGTTCCCGGCCGCGGATGTGAAGTTCGTGGCTTCGCCCAAATCGGGTGTGGTCGGAACAAGCGGCTGCGAACTGATAACCGGAGGAGTCGCGATCAAGATTGAATCAGTCACGCTCGAAGAGCACGAGGTGGACATCGCGCCCGGTGATCGCCGAAAGCAACTGTGCCTGGTCGTGCGGTTGTCGCATCCGAAGGACAACCCGGTGTTCGCGCGGCCGACGGGAGTTGCGCCCACCGCGCGTGAATGGCGCGTTTACAAGTCCGCGAACAGAACAACGAGCCTCTTCTGGTGGTCGGGGCTGAACGAGGCTTCGGTGAAGGCGAAGGTGACCGGCTTCGAGTTCGTGGTGTTGAATGACGCGCTGAATGTCGCCAAGAAAGCCAGCCAGCACCTGACACTCCCCGCGCCCACACCGACGAGCAACTCCGAGCGACCCAAACCGCTGACGAAGTAAATCGGAGCCGCGACCGTCAGGGAGCGATGTGTTCCTTGGACCGCGGCCATCTTGGCCGCAAGATCGATTGAGCTTCAGACGCTTCAGATAGTTCCCGAAGCGTTCCGGAGGAGAATGACTTTGCGGCCAAGATGGCCGCGGTCCAGACAAGAAGCGCTCCCTGACGGTCGCGGCTCTGATGAATACCATGCCGCTTCGCGGCATTACGGAAACGCATTCATGTCCGATACACCTTCTCCTCCGCGTTTGTGGCGAACGAGGGGACCGACTCCGCCGGGAGCGCGTCGGCGGTCTCGGCTTCTCGGCGTCCTGCTTGCGCTCACCGCGCTTGCGGGTGTCGCGGCCGGGTTGCTCTACTGGCTCTCTCCTCCGAGCCAGCCGGCTGTGTTAAGTGTGTCGATCACCGCCGGGCCAACCGGAAGCGGTCCAGTGCCGTGGGCGGAGCAGGATCGTGCTGCGCTCATTTCGTCCGGCGTGCTTGGTCGCCCAATCGACGATCCCGCGGCGAATCCCAGCCGCGACCAGATTCGCTTACGCTTTGCGGCTCTGGCGAAGTCTCGTTCGCAACCGGTTGTGATTCACCTCACGGCACCGGCCGCGGTGGACGGCGCGGGGACTGTGTTTCTGTTTCCAGGCGATCGCGCCGGCGATAGTCCACGCAACAGACTCACACTTGCGGATCTGCTCGTCACGGTAAGCGAATGCCCCGCGCGGAACAAGTTGCTCATTCTTCAACTCACTCCGCCCGCCGCTGATCCACTGTTCGCGCAACCGAACGGGAATCTCTCCGCGGCTGTATTCGCGGCACTCGAAGCGGTGCAGGATGACAACCGGCTGTGTCTGGTCGCGTGCGGGCCGGGTCAGTCGCCGATTGCTTCGCCCGAACTCGGCCGGTCGGCGTTCAGTTACTATCTCGAAGTCGGGCTAAGAGGCTCTGCGGACGAAGATCGCGACGGCCGAGTGAGTGTGCGGGAGCTTGCTGCGTTCGTCCGCGCTCGTGTCAGCCGATGGACAAGTGAGAATCGCGCTACGGCTCAGACGCCCACTCTCGTCGGCGCTGCGGAAGATTTCGTGCTTCGCGTGAACCCTTCTTCAAGTTCAACAGAAGAGAAAACGCTGAACGAAATCGCGTATCCCGACTGGCTCAAGGCCGCGTGGGTATCGCTTGACCGCTGGCACGCGGATGGGCGAGCGGTTTCAGCGCCGTGGGCGTTCCGGCAACTGCGAACGGCTCTGCTGGCGGCTGAACGCGACTTGCGCGCTGGCTTGTCTCCTGATGAAGTGAAACGCGCTCTCGAACAGCAACTCAGCGCTGCGGAGCAACTGGCGACTTCCCTGCGCGCTGTGCCAACACCCGACCCGCTCCCCACGCTGGCAGCGACTTTCCCCGGCTATGTGCTTCCCGAATCGGGACTGGTGGAGCAACTTCGAACTGTTGCGAACGCGGTCGAAGCGAAGCCTGTTCCTGTTCCCGCGAAGGCCGACGAGAAGCCAGTCGACCCGCCACTTCCGAGTGAGTTCGAGCCGTTCAAAGCGAAGCCGCACGCGCTTGTCGTTGCCGCGGCGTTCCTGGTACTGGCGGATGATCCGAACCCATCGCCGGTTCGCGTGAAGAACTTCGCGAAGTTGCTCATCGCTCAAGATCCACAGATTAGATTCGCGGAAGTGTTGCTCATTCGCCGACTCGCGGCACTCGCGGATCAAGGAGCGCTTGCGCCCTGGTCTGGTGAACGCGCTTCGCTTGCCCTTCAAACCGCCCGCTGGCTCGAAGACGCTTCAAGTCGGCCCGAAGTGGTCGCGTGGGCCAAGCCCGCGCTCGATGAGGGTTACCGCAAGCGCGCGGGTGCCGAAGCGGTTCTCTTCGCGCCCGGTTACGCTTCGCCAGACGAAGCGACCGCACGGCTGCGCGCTGCGGAAGCTTCCGCGCGGCAACTCAAGCAGACCGCGGATCGACTTCAGGCCGCGCTCACACTTCGCAACAATGCAACGTTGTGGATTACCGGAGCAACAATCCTCGTCAATAGCGGTACGGTGAACGCGACAGACGCGATCACTCTCGCGGACGCGGTGAGGAAGCTCAACGACACACTCATTCCCGCAACGCCGCTCACGGAGGAAGAGTTCGCGGATCGCGTTTCCGAATGGGATCGTCGTGCTGGTGCTGTGCGAGTGGCGCTTCTTACTGCGAACGCGCCACTGAAGCCCGATGCGCTCGCGGCTCTTCGCAAGCGCGCGGATGCGGTCGATGCTCGGCCTGTGGTGCTTGCGGAACTCGACGCGGTTCTTTCTTCGCCCCTTGTGCCGACTGCCGAGCGCGTGGCGCTCTGGAATGCGCGATCCGCGCTTGCGCGCCGACTGTGCGAGAACACACTTCGCAAGGACGCGGTCGATGACGAAGCCTTCTGCAAGGGTTTACCGCCGACACTCGTTCCCGAATCGCCGAGCGAGGAGCCTTACGATTCAATCCTCGCGCGCCGGCGGGCACAGTGGACGACTGCGCTTCTGCGCGCGGGGAATGCGGACCCGGCCTTTGTGAAACAAGTCGAGGACGAGTTGAAGCGCGCAGCGCCGAATCGCTTCGAGTTCGCGGAGAAGTTACGTCGCGTGTGGGTGGAAGACGCTCCTGCGCGCCTCGGGCGCAGCGGGCCTCACGCGATTGCGCTCGCGGCGATTCTACCGGCGACTAGCTCCACGAGTTCGCTCGATCAGCCCGCGACCAATCCTCTTTCAGTGGAACGAAGAGACTTCGCACGCCGAATGTGGAGCTGGCACGCGGCACGATTCGAGTACGAAACCCGCGACCCGGCCGATCCCAGCCCGGCCGTGAGTAGCTTCATGTTCAGTAGCTCCGCGGCTCGGAGTTGTTCCGCTGTTGCCGGCGTTGGCAGTGAGCCTTTCGTCGAAGTTTCGCCAACCGCGATTCCCAGACTCACCTTCGAGAAACCCGCTGCCGAGTTAAGGTTGAACCTTCGAGCCATCGGCTCTCCCACAACGGCAAAGATTCAAGCTCTCTCGCCTTCTGATGAGTGGGTGAAGCCTGTTCCACCCACAACCGCCACGCTCGATGCCATTCGTGAACGCGCGATCTCGCTTCCCCTCTCGGCTGGGGGAAAGCCAGTTGCTCATCCAACCGCACTCGGAGTGTTGGTCGAAACAGAAGTGAAATTCGGAGGAGAGGTGCGGACGTATCACCGTCGAGTGCCGGTGTCGTTACGCACACTGGTCAATCGCGTCGATCTGCTCGTTCGCACCGATCCGAAAGCAACTCCGCAACCGCTTAACGAGTTTCGCATTCGTCCCAACGGGAAGCCGGTGCCGTATCAACTGATGCTGTTCAATCCTTCACCGCAACCGCAGAAGGTAATCGCCCGGCTCGCGGGTCTGAATCGCGAAACTGTTCCTCTCACCCTTGAACCGGGCAAGCCCGTGCCGCTGGTGTTCACCTCCACCGCGCCGCCTGCTGCGCCTCTTCCGCCTGTCGCGGGTCAACCTCCAAAGCAAGATAATGGCTTCGTGCGGTTAAGTGACAATGCACTGTCACTCGAATTGCTCGACCCGGCGGACAAGGAAGTGATTCTGCAAACCTTTGCGCTGCCTGTGGCGGTCAGCGATCCCGCTTCATACTTGCGCGTGAGCAAAATGGAGTTCAAACCGGCCGGCGACAAGCCGAATCGTCTGGAAGCGACCGTCGTACCCGGCGACATTCCCGGTTCCGCCGAGTGCCCGGTGAAGCTCATCTTCCCGCCGAAGTTTAACGAGGGGCTTGTAGTTCGCGATGGCAGTCAAGCCGCGAACGTAATTCGCGCTGGCAAACCGGCAACGCTCTATGTGGAGAATCTCGCTTTCCCCGGCCCAGGAGGAGCGAGAGTGACGGTCACCCTCTCCGCTGATGGAGTCGAGCGCGTCTTTACGTATTCCGCAGCGCTCCCGACGCTTGGCGAAACGGTTCAACTTCAGCGCATCACGAATCCGAGCGTGCGTGTGAAGGCCGATCTCTTCGCGCCAGGCTCAATTCCGTTACCTGTGGCGCTTGAAGTGGACAACGCGCCCGAAGGCGCGAAGCTCGAGTTCCTTGTCGGCACCGCGCAGGATGAAAAGTCGCCGGTGGTCGCGGACCTCACGCTCACCATCCCCACCGCCCGCGCGAAGATCGCGAAGATTCGCTTCGACCCAAAGGGCGAATCTTTTGAACTGATCGGTTCACTCAACGACCACACGCCAACTCTCCCGGTGGAACTACTCACTGGCAAGCGCGTGCTGGAAGCGAGATTGCTCGCGGTCGATGGCTCGCTCGTCGCGAAGGATCGCATCACGGTCACCTTCGACGGCACGAAGCCAGACATTACGTTCAATCCTCCGGAGCGCGCGGCAAAGAATCAGCCGCTGGCTCTCAAGGCGCTCGCCAAGCCGACGATTTCCGGCATCAAGGAAGTGAAATTCTTCATCGGCAAGCCGAACAATAACGAACTTCCCGCCAGTCCCGCTCCGGTGCCGGGCGTGCTCTTCGACGAAAGCGTCAACGAGTGGCGCGGAACACTTCAGATGCCCGACACGAAGGGAATCGTGGTTGTGGGTGTTCGGTTCACCACCAATGCCGGGGCCAGCACAATCGTGACTCAGGAAGTGGAGTTGCTCGACGCGGCCGATCTGAACAAGCAACCGCCGGGCCGGGTCGCGGGGAAGTTGATCGAGAATCGGATTTCGCAACCCGACGCGATCGTGTTCCTTTACGATGCGAAGGGAGTGGCGCTGGCGAAAGCGACGACGAAGCAAGACGGGACGTTTGAGTTCACGGATTTGCCGCCGGGAAGTTACTACCTGTTGAGCCGGAAGCCATCCACGGGCCGACAGGTGAAGGAACCCGTCGAGGTGAAGCCCGGCGAGAAGACGGAGAAGGTCTTGGAGTTGCTGTTGGAGTAGTCGAGCATTTCTGGTTCGACACAACCCAGCCGGCTAACGCCGACGGTTCGACATGGTATCCTTAGCATTTCCTTGCGCTTCATTCCCCGTAGTTGCGTTGCTCCAATAGCATATTCCCCAACCCGCCTGCTCCTGTTAGGGTTTCAGGCGGGTGCGCACATCTTCCAATTAAACTCGGGGCAGTCATGGCACAGCCGCTCACTGTTGTGATCTTCGGAGCCTCTGGCGACCTCACTTCGCGGAAGCTCATCCCGGCTCTGTTCAACCTCGCCCAGAAGGGGCGATTGCCACAGGAAGCGCGTGTGGTTGGCGTGGCTCGCTCGCCGTTTACGGATGATGCGTTTCGCGATCATGTCCTGAAGAAAGCGCAAGAAGCACTTCCGGGCGAGTTTGACGCGAGCAAGTGGAGTTCGTTCGCTCCGCGCGTTCACTACGTCTCGGCCGATGTGACACAGCCCGGAGGAATGAAACCGCTTGCCGACTGGTTCGCGGCCAATGAAGGAGAGGCCGGCCGCAGGCTGTTCTATCTCTCCGTGTCGCCGGAAATCTATCCGCAGTTGAGCGCGAGTCTGGGTGAAGCTGGTTTCAATAAGGACGAGGCAGGCTTCCGGCGCTTGGTAATTGAGAAGCCATTCGGTCACGACCGGGCCACCGCGAAGGCGCTCAACGACGCGATTCATAAGCACTGGCGCGAGGATCAGCTCTACCGCATCGACCATTACCTCGGCAAGGACACGGTGCAGAACATCCTCGTGTTCCGTTTCGCCAACACGCTCTTCGAGCCGCTGTGGAACGCGCAGTACATCGACCACGTTCAGATCACGGTCGCGGAGAAGGTGACGGTGGGCAGTCGGGGCGCTTACTACGATGGCAGCGGTGTCATGCGCGACATGCTGCAAAACCACCTGCTCCAGATTCTCACGATGGTCTCGATGGAAGACCCGAACCGCTACACCGCCGACCACCTGCGCAACGAAAAGATGAAGGTACTCTCCGCGGTGCCGGTGCGCACGGTCGAGACCGCGCCGAAGGTGATGGCTCTGGGTCAGTACGCGGGTTACTTGAATGAGAAGGGCGTTCCGAAAGGATCGAAGACGCCGACGTTCGCAGCGATCAAGCTGGAAGTGGAGAACAGGCGCTGGCGCGGAGTGCCGTTTTACCTTCGCAGCGGCAAAGGACTGAAGGGACGCTACAGCGAAGTGATGATTCAGTTCCGTTGCCCGGCTCACCTCATGTTTCCGTTGCCGGCCGAGGAAGTGCTTCAGTGCAATCGCGTGACGATGGTGATTCAGCCGAACGAATCGATTCACCTGAACTTCCAGACGAAGATGCCGGACGTGGACGGCGTGCGGCTTCGCCCGCGTGATTTGTCGTTCGACTACAAGCAGGCGTACAAGAACCAGGCGCTGCCGGAAGCTTACGAGCGACTACTCCTCGACGCGATTCAGGGCGACGCGTCTCTGTTCATGCGCGCCGATGAGATCGAGCGCGCCTGGGAGATTATGGACCCGCTGATCGCGGCCGCCAGCCGGCCCGATGCGCCTCAACCGGAGGAATACGCGGTCGGTTCATCCGGACCCGCTTGCGCCGATCGACTCCTTGCCAACGACGGCCGCGCCTGGCAGCCCATTGGGTGAGAGTGAGGACGCCATGTCGATGAAGGCGACGGTGTACGTTCCGGCGGACGATCCGAGAGGCACAGACCTCTCGGCGATTCGCGAATCGGTCGCCCGCGATCTCTGCGAGCGGTTCGGGCGATGGATCTTCGTCCAGGAAATCGCGGCAGTCGATTCAACGACCGAGCCGAGCAGGAACAAGCGCCGCCTGCTTGCTTACATGCTTGTATTGGATGAACGTCGGCTAAACGAACTCCGCGAGGTGTTCGCGCCACTTGCTGCGGTTCTCGGAACCGAGAAGATTAGGCTGGAATTGATCGACAACGTCGAAGTGCGACTCATCGGAAGCAAAAACGAGGAAACTCACTCATCCGGGTGATGGCCTCGCGCATCGATTCGCCACCAGTGAGTTTCCGCGTCGCTGTCATCCCCTGATCGGAGCGAAGCCGCCACCGTAGCGAGCGGAAAGTGGTTTCTGCAAGAGCTTGATCTTTTTCTTCGCGTCGGCGGCCTTGCGGTTGGCGTCGGAGAACAGCACGGACAGTTCCCGTGAGTTCCGCAAGTTCTCCGAGTTGTAGCCAATCATTTCCGCCATCCGGATCACGCCCTCCTCGCTCTTTATCAACTCTTCCACCGCGGCGACTAACTCCGCGTCCACGCCATCCGGCGAAAGTTCCAGAAGCGCTTCAGTCTGCGTTCGGACCAGTTCCATCATGGTGCGCAGATCGGTGCTTGCGGGCTTCTGAGCCAGGATCGCGCTGACTTTCTGCCAGTAGGTGTGCGTGGGGGTGGGTGTGATTGGAGCGCGGGTGGCGGACATCCATCCGCTTGTGGAGAAGCAGCCGACCGCGAACACCGCGGCGAACACCGGCGCTGCGAGCAGGAGCTTGCGCATGAGACTTCCGCCTGAGATAACGGGATGCCGCGTCTATACCATCGCGCGCTGACCGCACAACCCCAACGCGCTCAGACGCACGCTTCGACAACCCTTCGCCTCATCTTTGCCGCGGGCGGAGCGAGTGATACAATCGCCGCATCGGTCCTTTCATCGCGTTCGCTCGCGAAAGCCGACACTCGCAATCGCACCTCGCGGTTACGCTCGTGTCGAGACGGCCCGCGTTTCAAGGAGGAGAATCGACCGCAGGCATTTCCACCAATCGCAAAGCAAGATCAAGCGGACTGGAGCCGTATTGGGGTTGATGGCGGGTGGAACGGTGCCAGACCGTTTCCATCGTAGTAGTCCTTCCAAATGAATTGGCGGTTGATGGTGTTTGGTCCCAAAGACAAAAGGCACACATCAAGCCCAATTCAGATCGGAAGGGTTGAGGAGCGGAAGAAGGGGAACATTGCAGAGCCTTGTTTCCCACGAAAACAAATCGCCTCCAGAGCCGGTGGGACATGGCAAAGCCTTTCCCACTCTACTCGAACTTCCCGTCGAAAACCGTGGTTTTGGTGTGCTGTCCGAAAGTCAGTTGAAACACGCATCAAACACCAAATACTCCTTTTTCGGCGGAAGGGTTGAAGGCAAACCATGAGCGAGGAACGACCAACGCCCACCGTGTCACATGCAACCGCCAGCTTGCCGCGGGTTGGCGTCATCATGGGGTCGCGGTCGGACTGGGGAACGATGCAGCACGCGGCCGATGTGCTGGCCGAGTTGAACATCACCTTCGAGACGAAAGTGGTCTCCGCGCACCGCACGCCGGACCTTCTTTATGATTACGCGGAGGGGGCCGAGAAGCGCGGGCTGGAAGTTGTCATCGCCGGCGCGGGCGGCGCGGCTCACTTGCCCGGCATGGTGGCGGCGAAGACGACGCTGCCAGTGCTCGGAGTTCCGATTGAGTCCGCGGTGCTGCGCGGGGTCGATTCGCTTCTGTCCATCGTGCAGATGCCCGCGGGCGTTCCGGTGGGCACGCTGGCAATCGGCAAGGCCGGCGCGATCAACGCCGCGCTTCTGGCCGCGTCCATTCTCGCACTGAAAACGCCAGCCATCCGAGACGCGCTGCGCGCTTTCCGAGTCGCACGCACTCAGGAAGTGCTCGACAACCCAGACCCACGCACGGCAGGGGGATAATTAACCACGTCGGATTTTAGATTGATGATTTCAGATTTCGGATTGGAAGATGCGACCTCGCACTGGACTGGTTGGTTTCAATCTGCAATCTGAAATCATCAATCTAAAATCCGATTGGGCTTGTCATGCGACTTGGCATTCTTGGAGGCGGGCAACTGGGACGGATGATCGCGCTGTCGGCGTATCCGCTCGGCGTGCGCTGCACCGTTCTGGAACCGGCCGCAGAACCATCGGCAGCTCAGGTGTGCGATCACATCGCGGGCGAGTTCGATGACTATCAGGCGCTCTACAAGTTGGTCCAAGCTTCGGATGTAGTCACGTTCGAGTTCGAGAATGTACCGGTGGAGTCCGCGCGCTGGTTGAGTGAGCGCGTGCCGGTCTTCTCGCCTCCACGAGCGCTCGAAGTTTCTCAGGAACGGCTCGCGGAGAAACAGTTCTTCGCCTCACTCGGCATTCCCACTCCAGCGTTCGCGGCCATCGAACGCGAAAGTGACTTCCGCGCTGCGGTGGCCGACATCGGGCTTCCCGCGGTGCTCAAGACTCGGCGCTTCGGCTACGACGGCAAGGGGCAAGTGGTCATTCGCACGCAAGCGGAAGCCGAAAGTGCGTGGCAGAAGCTTGGCGGTCGGCCGCTGATCCTCGAAGAGTTCGTGCCGTTTGATCGCGAGCTATCGCTGATCGCAGTGCGCGGACGCGATG
>JAKEEV010000986.1 GCA_022616395.1 Planctomycetia bacterium
CCACAACATTCTGCTCGACGAGTCGGGAGCCGTGAAGATCCTCGACATGGGGCTGGCCCGCTTCGACACTTACTTGAGTGCGAACCCTGACGCGATCACGCACGCCACCATGACCGCCACCGGGGTCATCATGGGATCAGTCGATTACCTGGCTCCAGAACAAGCTCTGAACAGCCGCCTGGCCGATCACCGTTCCGACATCTACAGCCTGGGATGCACGCTCCACTTCCTCTTGACCGGTCGGGTTCTCTACGACGGGGAAACTCTCATGGAGAAGCTCGTCGCCCACCGCGAGCGGGCGGTTCCGAGTTTGATGGACACCCGAGAAGAGGTTACCCGCGGGCTTGACGCGGTCTTCCGGCAAATGGTCGCCAAGAATCCCGAGCAGCGTTATCAGTCCATGACCGATCTGGTTCGCGACCTGGAAGCATTGCAAGCCGGGCGCGTCCCTGCGGCTCTGGCTCGGCTCGGTCCAGAACCGAACCATCGGGCAACCCGCGTGTGGCTCGGTGTTGGCGCGATCGGAGTAGCTCTCGGACTCAGTCTGTGGCTGGCACGCGACGTGTGGAACCCGCCGCGCACTTCCGACCAACTCCCCAGCACTCCGACGGCGAAAGCGCCGGTTCAGTTACCACCGGCTCCTCTGGTGGGTCATCCGCAGACGCGAACCAACGGTGGACCTGGCCGCGTTCTGCTCGTCCTGCCGTACGAGTGGTTCTACGAGGATCACTACACCACTGTGACAAAAGCTCTGAAGTCCCGCGGGATCACCTTCGTAACAGCGTCCTCCCGGTCCGGAGTTGCGAAACCGAAGCACAAGAGAATCCCGCCCGTACCGGTGGACCTGACACTCGACCAGTTCGATGTGAATGATTTTGACGCGGTCGTGTTCCTCGGCGGAAACGTGGACGAGTTTACGCGGAAAAGCCCGAAGACCAGTGAACAGGTGCGCCGGCTCGTTGGGGAGTGCCTAGATCAAGGTCGGTCGGTCGCCTCCGTCGATGTCGGGGTCGACATCCTCAACGACGCGGGGGTTACCAAAGACTGCGACTTCCAGCAAGAGAGCGGGTGCGCGGTCGGACGACCGAAAGGGCGCGCTGGCGTCCTCATCACCGCGCCAGACAACCGGGCGGGGGAGCTGGCTCAACTGATCCTCTCACACGCGCCAGCCGCCAAGGGTCCGCTCCCGAAATGATCGACTCGCGGTGCCGTTCGTGAGGTGCATTTCTCCTCCAGTTTGTTCTCCCGCTCCTCTTCCAACAACCCGCGACATCTTTTTTCATCGCGTTATGCGCTCACGTTCTCGGCACGTGCTCGAATCCTCAACTCGGAGGTCCCATGAAGTCGTCCTGGATGTGGCCCGGTTTGACCGCGCTCGGCCTTGCCTTCGTGTTCCTCCCGCTCGCAGCTACGGACTGGCGGGAGTTTCGGGGGCCGAACCGCTCTGGAGTGTCGGATGCGAAGGATGTCCCGACAACCTGGGACGCGAAGACCAACATCCTGTGGAAGACCGAACTTCCAGGGCCGGGAACCTCCAGCCCCGTGTTGTTCGGTGAGAAGATCTACCTCACCTGTTACACCGGCTACGGTCTGGATGCGAAGAACCCCGGCGACGGCAAGAACTTGAAGCGCCACCTCCTCTGCATCAAACGCACAGACGGGACGATCGCGTGGGACACGGAGATGCCCGCGAAGGTTGAGGAGCCGGGGTACGGCGGGTTCACCGCTCTGCACGGCTTTGCGTCGAGCACACCCGCGGTCGATGACGATGGCATCTACGTCTTCTACGGAGCTTCGGGAGCGGCAGCATACACCCACGAGGGGAAATTCAAGTGGGAGAAGAGCTGCGGCACCAAACACTACGAGGACTGGGGTTCCGCGTCTTCGCCAGTGCTCTACAAGGACCTGGTCATCATCCACGCGGATGTGGAAAGCGAAACCATCTTCGCGTTCAACCGAAAGACGGGGCGCGAAGTCTGGAAGCAGAAGTTCACGCCTGAGGGAAAGAACAGTCAGCACACTCGCGCAACGCCGCTCATCGTCAAACGGCCGGGGGGTGACGAACTGATAATCCACTCGCGGATGAACTGGGTGTCGGCCCTCGATCCTGCCACCGGCAAGGTTCTGTGGGAGTATAAGGGAACGAAGTCGTATCAGCACGCCAGCATCGTGAC
>JAKEEV010000987.1 GCA_022616395.1 Planctomycetia bacterium
CTCGACACCACCGACGAGAGCAGCATTCTTGTGCGTCTGGCAAAGCGACTGGGGCTGGAAGAGCGGTTGCGTGCTCTCGGTTCGGCTCGCGGATTTGAAGCCGCGCTTCAGGGCGAAGTGATCGGCCCAGGCGTGCAGCAGAACAAGTACGCGCTTTCGGAAGTGACTCTTCGCGTGTTCAACGTGTTTGATGTGAGCGCCTATCGCTTCCTGAATTTCGCCGACATGCTGAGTGCGACACGCGAAATGGGTCTGGAAGTCGTCCCGCAGCTCGGTACGGTCGTGCTCAACCACACCGTTGACGAACTGGTCGCGCTCTCGGAAGGCACGAGCGTGCTGAACCCGAAGGCTCAGCGCGAAGGGATTGTGCTTCGGCCCCTCACGGAAGTGGAAGACCCGGACCTCGGCCGGCTGAGCTTCAAGGCGATCAACCCGAAGTTCTTGCTCAAGTACGACGAGTGACCAACGGAAGTGCCGCGAGCCGCAGAAATCAGAGCCGCGACCGTCAGGGAGCGCAGAGGAAGATCGCTCCCTGACGGTCGCGGCTCTGATTATTGCTTCACGCGCTTGTAGATCACGATACCGCCGCTGTCAGCTCCTCCTGATGTCGAGAAATCCTTCGGGCGTTCGGCATTGCCCGCGCCGACGCGAAGAATCGCCCGGTCACCGTCCATCAAGTAGATCGAACGATACACAGTGTCCCCGAACGTCACGTCCACCCCTTTCATCTTTCCATCCAGGACGATCTTGATCTTCCCTTGAATCGGCTGGGTGTCCTTCAGATGCACCTCCCACACGTCGTCTTTAATCACCAGTTTGGTACTTGCGCGATCCTTCGCGAACTGCTCCTTCCCGCCGACCAGTTGAAGTTCCACCTCCCAGGTTCCTTGCCACTTGGCCATCTCGGCTTTCGCATCATCTCCCGGCGCAGCGACCGGCAGGAAGCTGAATGCGGTCCAGATCACGGACAGTGCGAACATTGACTTTCTCCGAAGGTAGAGTTTCAGGGAGATTGGTGTGTCTGGTGTTTGTGTCGAAAGGCAGCTAAGACACGACACAAACACCCGCCGAACTTGTTTCTTCGAGCGCGCCGGCGCCCTAATCCTTCGCTTCGGGCGCGCTGGCGCGCCCTCTGCTCGATCATCATTCC
>JAKEEV010000130.1 GCA_022616395.1 Planctomycetia bacterium
CACGATTCAGAGTTCTGATCCTGCTTCATCCTGTTATCCCGTCAAACTCTTCTGCGTGACAACTTCGCCGAGTCAATCCACTTCACCATTCATTTTACACAAGCTGCTCTTCCCCTCACGCGATGTGGTTGCTATGTGCGTTCGCAAAGTCGGTTTACAAGGCTGTTGGGGGAGTGAAACCATGCGTGGGAAGTCGTGGGTAGCGGTGGCGTGCGCGGGGTTGGTCGCGGGGGCTGTGATTGCCCAGCCGCCGAAGGTGGAAGCGCTCAAGACCGGGCCAGGCAAAGCCGCGCCGGATGCAGCGAAGGGAGCCGAAACGCTCACGGCCATGCTCGCGGAATCACGCACCGCGCTGGGGAAGGTTCGCGACTACACCTGTACGTTCACCCGCCAGGAATTGCGAAAGGGTGCGATCTCAGGCGAACAGGTCGCGGAGATGAAAGTGCGAACCAACCCGGCGGGCGTGTATGTGCGGTTCGCCCGACCCGATAGCATCGCCGGGATGGAAATCGCCTACTCCGCCACCCGCAAGAATACCAAACTGCGTTACCGACTCGCGGGGACCGGCAGAGCGAAGGGATTCCAGACGCTCGACGTCGATGACCCGAAGTTTCTCGCGGATCACCGCCACCCGATCACCGAGTGGGGCATGGCTTCCATTCTTGATCGCGTCTCGTCTTGCGCGGCCCGCGAGAAAACGCTCAACAATCCGGTCGAAGTGTACACCGCCGAGTTCCGGTTCGCCGGTCGTAACGTCACGCGCTACGAAATCCTGACCCGTCGCCCGCACGCCTTCCGCTACGCCCATCGGATGCTCGTGTTCGTGGACAAGGAGACGAAACTGCCGGTGCGCTACGAAGCCTATGACCAGCCCAAAGGAGCAGCGCTCATCGGGGATCTCTTCGAGGCGTACAGCTTCAGCGACATGAAGATCAACGTCGGACTCGGCGAAAATGCGTTCGACTACTGATGAAAAGTAGCCCGCCGCTTTGTGTGAGGTTTGGAGTGTGGTCCGCTCGCGGAGCGAGCGGAGTATTCCAGAACCGCTCGCGGAGCGAGCGGACCACACTCAAGACCCCCCGAACGGCGAGTTACTTTGAAGGCTGAGGAACCAATGGACATCGCAGCCAGGCAAGCGGAACTCGACTCGATTACGTGGTATCACGAGTTCGATTTCGGGAACGGATTGCGAACGCGCACACACTGCCACCACATCGAGCAACACCGGCGAATCTGGAAGTTCATCGAGTCGCATTTGTCGTCAGTGGACTTTCACGGCAAGTCGGTGCTCGACATCGGTGCGTGGGACGGCTACTGGAGTTTCTTCGCCGAGAAACGCGGCGCTCGCTCCGTGTTGGCAAGCGACGATCTGGAACAGAACTGGTCGGCAGGTCGGGGAATCCATCTGGCGAAGGATCTGTTCGGCTCATCCATCGAGATCGACCAACAGTTATCGGTCTACGAAGTGGCTTCACGCGGGCGCAAGTTCGATGTGATCCTCTTCCTGGGTGTCTACTACCATCTCCATGCGCCGTTTCACGCGCTGGCCCAGATTCGCCACTGTTGCCATCCGGGAACCGTTGTCGTGATCGACGGACCGGTCGCGACCGAGTTGCGACCCAATGAAGCGCTCTACGACTTCGCCAACCACTACTGCGAGTGGCTCCCGACAGTGGAAGCGCTCCAACAAATCCTCAAAGCGACTTACTTCACTGGCTCAGAAGCAGGTTATCTTGATCCTCCACCCGCGCCTCCTCCTCCGCCAGCTCCTCCGCCCGGTCCGCTCGGTTGGCGCTGGCGACTGGGAATGTGTCGAGATGCTCTTCGGGGATCGCGCCCCGACATGGTGAGGCGCATCACGGGCGTTACTCCTCCCCCTCCTCCTCCACCTCCGAATACAAATAACAAGCGCGTGATTCTGACGTGCGTCCCTTATGAAGGAGTGGTGGAACTGCACGATTACCGCCTACCTGGCGGCACGGAAGCCAAAGCCGCGCGCAGGACTACCGGACGGCGAGTTAAGGCGAAAACGAAGCGGCGCAAGTAGCTATTGCCTTGTCCCGGCA
>JAKEEV010000988.1 GCA_022616395.1 Planctomycetia bacterium
AAGGGCGATACAAAAACGGAGGCCATGTCTCCACCCATCGCTTGCTCCAACTACACAAACGACAATCCTGATACCCTGAAAGCCCTGCCCCTTCGGGGTAAATACCAAATCCGTGCCCCTGCCCAATTCCGCTGCCCACTGATTACTGTTCCCTGCTCACTGCTTACTGCTCACTGCTTACTGTCTCCTATCTCCTGTCTCCTGTCTCCTGACTCCTGACGTTGCTTCCTACTCGCATCCTAGCTATGCGACCCGGTCATGAACACACTGATCCTGTTTGCCGGGCTAGTTACCGGCCAACCGCAACCGGCACCGCCGGCCACGTTCCATTCTCCAGTTCCGCTTGCCGCGAAGGGCGACATCAAGGCCGGGCCGCCGCTGGTACACACTTTCGAGCTGTGGCACAATGCCCCCGCGGGCACGGTGACCATCACGAAGGTGGAAGCCGGGTGCGGGTGTTTGCGGCAAACGCTCTCAAGCGGTGTACTTCAACCCGGTGAGCGCGCCAAGCTCACCCTGGAAGTCAACACGCTCACCCAGCCGGACGGGCCGAACCGCTGGCAGGCTGTGGTGTCTTACAAACTCGAAGCTCCTGGTGCGAAAGTGCAGGTCGGAGAAGTGCTCCTTCAGATCACCGCAACTCTCTCTCGCGACATCACGGTGAATCCGCCTCAGTTGGCGTTTTCCAGCGCGGGAGAGGCGAGTCAGACACTCACGCTGACGGATCGCCGAGCAAAACCGCTGACTGTACTGAAAGCAGCCTCGTCGTCCCAACATCTGACAACCGAAGTTGCTCCCGCGGCGAAGGCCGCCACGGGCCGCACTCAAACAGTGACGATCAAGCTCTCCGCGACCGCGCCGACGGGCCACCGGGACGAAGTTGTGGTACTCTACACCGACGACCCCGCGTATCCAGAACTGCGTGTGCCGGTTCGTGTGTTGAAGCGAGCCGCCGGCGCGGTGACCGCTACACCAGAAGCGGTGAATGTGCGTTTCGCGGCCAACCAGAAGGAAGTTTCGACGCTCGTGCAACTCCGCTCGCCTGATGGTAAGGCCGTGAGCGCGGCGGGGGCGGAAAGCGATCATCCAGGTGTTCAGGTCAAGTCTTCGACCGGCAGCGGCCCGGTCGCGACGGTGCGAATCACGGTGACCGAAGCCGCTTCGACCCAGGCCGGTCAGTGTACGGTGCGCGTGCGTCTGAAGGAACCGACAGCAAGCGAAGTGGCCATCCCGGTTTCCTGGACCGGCGGGAAAAGGTAACAGGAAAACGGAAAAAAGGGGACAACTAGAAGGTAAAATGCAGCAGGTGGAACTTGAACCACCAACACTCCTCCAGTGTTGGTAATCGCGGTTGTTCCTTTTGCTTGTTACCTTCTTCTCCAGGAGACGCCATTTGGACGGCCAGTCAACCGAGCGGAGCCAGCGATTGTCGCGGGCGGCGGCCCAGCGACTCAGCCTGTATCTGCGGTGCGTGTCCGGCTGGCCCACCGACGGAGAGAAGGTGTCAAGCGGGCGGATCGCGGAGGCGGTGGGTGTCAGCGACGCACAGGTCAGACGCGACCTTGCAGCGCTGGGCCACCTGGGTCAACGCGGAGTCGGCTACGATGCGCAAGAACTAGCGACCGCGATTCGCGCAGCGCTGGGCATCGACCGCCCCTGGCGAGCGGTGCTGGTGGGCGTGGGGAATTTGGGACGGGCATTGTTGAAGTATCAGGGCTTCCGGGCGCAGGGCTTCGAGATTGTCGGACTGTTCGATAGTGACACTTCAAAAGTGGGTCAGGTGGTGGAAGGCTTACCGGTGGAAGCAGTCTCGACGTTGGCCGAACGGGTGGGCGCGCTTCGTGCGGAGTTGGGTGTGCTGACGGTCCCGGCTGATACGGCTCAGGCGGTGGCGGAATCGCTGGCCACCGCGGGCATTCGAGGCATCCTGAATTTCGCGCCGGTGGTGTTAAAACTTCCGCGTCGCGTGCGCCTGGTAACAGTGGACCTCGCCATCCAGCTCGAACAACTCGCTTTCCAGGTCCAACACGGCGACACGGCCAACCGATCAACCGACGAGGAATGATAACCTTTGGTTGGAGTCTCGGCTCGGGCTGGCGTGCCCAGCGCGCACGTTGAGCGCTGGGCGTTCGGTGCCGGTGAGGGGCTTTGCCTGGCGGCGAGCCTCACCGGCCACTTACTTCTCTTCCCAACTCAAACTCATGCACCGGCCCGCTGCGATGCAAGGCGTGACACGCTCGCCTGATAACCCGGTTGCGGATCACGGCTTCTTCTTGGTGGGTTTGTCGTCGCCGGTGTCGGTCCACTGGCGACCGATCACGTTCACGTCCTTCGGGACCGACACGTCCGGCACTTCCAGCCCAATCGCTTTTCCGCGCGCTTCTCGCAGTTGTTTGGTGTTCACGTTGAATTGCTTGTCGCGCTTCGCAAGCAGCTTCTCGTCCACCTGCCCGTCTCCCATCAGCGACCAGATCAGCAGCGGATC
>JAKEEV010000131.1 GCA_022616395.1 Planctomycetia bacterium
AGTTCGCTATGCGAATCAAGAAGAGGTGGCCCTGGACGCCGTCTACTTCCATCTCTTCCCCAACGTCCTGGGCGGCAACATTGCCGTTTCTGACGTGACCATCAACGGCGCGGCGGCCGAACCAAGCTACGAAGAACAGGAGACCGTTTTGCGCGTGCCTTTGGCCGTGCCGCTGGCCCCGGGCCAGCAGGCAGTGATCAGCCTGGCCTTCGACGTCGGCGTGCCCACCGAGGGCGGCAGCAACTACGGCGTCTTTGCTGTGGTAGACGAGGTGCTAGCCCTGGCCCACTTCTACCCCCTGATTTCCGTCTATGACGACGAAGGCTGGAACACCGCCCCACCCCCAGCCAACGCCGACGTTGTCTACGCCGACAGCAGCTTTTACCTGGCCCTCACGGTCGCGGCTCTGACAAAATGCGAATACTACCGGAAGAATTTCTCCACGGCCTCCGCTCCCACCAGCGGCGCTTGGCAGGCGAAATTCTCGCACACATATACCGTAACCGCGCCGCCAACGGCTTCCTTGCCCGCAAAGAGCGGCGCGAGTTCCGCGGGTGGCGCGGTTGCGGGATCGTGGAATGCGATCACGCGATTCGGGTTGAACTGCCTGCGAATTGCCGCAAGCGCGCGCTGCGTGTCCTTGTCGTGTTCCGGAGCGAGAATCGCGATCTGCTGAACCGGCCCCAAGAAGAAGTCGAGCGCAACGAGCATCTGACCGGAGGCAGCCGGGTGGTCGGCCATCGTGTCGCGATACCCGCGAAGGGTGCGTTCGGCGGGTTCGGCGAGATCGCGTCGGCCAGTGAGAGCCGAGAGGCGCAGGAGCGCGGTTACAGCCATCGCGTTGCCGCTGGGCGTCGAGCCATCGTGCAAGTCCTTCGTGCGGGCGATGAGTTCTTCGTGATCGTCCGCGGTGAAGAAGAACCCTGGCCCGTTCTTGTCCGCGAAGTGCTTCAACATCACCTCTGCGAGTTCGAGCGCCGCGCGCAGCCACTTCGGGTTGAAGGTCGCTTCGTATAACGTGACGAGTGCATCCGCGAGGAACGCGTAGTCTTCGAGGTAGCCGCTCAGCTTCGGTGGCTGGCCGACACCTGCGGTGCGGAACAATCGTCCTTCGGGCGTCCGCATGTTGTTCAGGATGAAGTCGGCGGCGGCCGCTGCGGATTTCAAGTATCGTTCCTCGCCGAAGACCGAGCCGGCCTGCGCGAAGGCCGCGATCATCAGCCCGTTCCACGCGGTCAGAATCTTCTCGTCGCGACCCGGCCACACACGCTTGGAGCGCGCCTCATACAGTTTTGCCTTCACATCCGCGAGCTTCTTCTTGAAGTCGTCAACAGACATGCCGTTCGCTTTCGCTTCATCCTCGTCCGAAAGAGTGCGGAACAGGATGTTGTGTCCCTCAAAGTTGCCGCGCGGAGTTACGCCCCACACCTTGATGGCGAATTCCGCGAGTTCCAAACCAAGCACTTGCTTCAGTTCGTCGATGCTCCAGATGTAGAACTTTCCCTCCTCGCCCTCGCTATCCGCATCTTGAGTGCTGAAGAACGCGCCGCCCTCCGCGGTCATCTCGCGTTGAACGTAGTCGAGCGTTTCGCGTGCGATTTGTTGAAAAAAAGGCTCACGGGTCTTCTGGAAGGCTTCCACATAGGCCGTTGTGAGTAGCGCGTTGTCATAGAGCATCTTCTCGAAGTGTGGCACGAGCCATTTCTCATCGACGCTGTAGCGAGCGAATCCGCCGCCGACCTGATCGTACATCCCGCCGCGAGCCATTGACGTGAGCGTGTGCTTCGCCATCTCCAGAGCAACGGGATCGTTGAATCTCGCGTTCAGCCGCAGGAGCAGTTTCAGTTCCAGTGCGTGTGGGAACTTGGGAGCGCTTCCGAAACCACCGTACCGCGAGTCGTAACTTCGGCGAAGTGCTCCAAGTGCGTTCGAGAGCAAATCCGGTGACACCGCGGTGTCACTCGCCCCCAGTTCGTTCATCCCTTGCAGGTGCTGAACCACATTCTGGCCGACTTCGGTGATGCGGTCTCGACGATTCACCCATGCCTCGTGAATGCCCGCGAGCAGTTTCTTGAAGCTGGGGCGACCGTGCATCGCGTAGCGGTCGTCTGGCGGGTAGTAAGTGCCGGCGAAGAACGGTCGAAGGTCTGGCGTGAGGAACACAGACAGCGGCCAACCGCCACCTTCGCGCGTCAGCAAGTGGAGCGCGTTCATGTAAATCGTATCGAGGTCCGGGCGCTCCTCGCGATCCACTTTGATGCACACGAAGTGCGCGTTCATGAGAGCCGCGGTCGATTCATCCTCAAAGCTCTCGTGTTCCATGACGTGACACCAGTGACACGCCGAATAGCCAATCGAGAGGAAGATGGGGCGGTCGAGTTCCTTTGCGCGGGCAAGCGCTTCCGGTCCCCACGGATACCAGTCCACCGGGTTGTTCGCGTGTTGTTTTAGATAAAGGCTCGTTTCGTTCGCGAGCCGGTTTGGTTTGTGTGTGGACATTTTGCTACTCCAGATGCAATGGCGATGGGATTCTAGGAGTATTGGGTCTGGAACGCGCTCCACACGAAGGAAATCACGATGCTCTCACGCCTGTTCGCTTCAATGGCCGCGGTCACGTGCCTGTTCCTCACGCCGCTTGCAGCAGACGAACCGCCGAAGAAAGCCATCACTCCGCTGACGCGGGCACACGCTCACAACGACTACGAACACACGCGGCCGCTGCTCGATGCGCTCGAGTGCGGCTTTTGCAGCGTGGAAGCCGACATCTGGCTGGCGAAGGGCGAACTTCTCGTCGCTCACACGCTGCTCCAACTGAATGCGGAACGCACACTGGAGAAGCTTTACCTCGATCCGCTTCGCGAGCGTGTGAAAGCCAACGGCGGGAAAGTTTTCAAGGACGGCCCGGCGTTCTACCTCATGATCGACATCAAGACCAATGCGAAGGAAACTTACGCGGCGCTGGCGAAGGTGTTGGAGAAGTTCGCGGACATGCTCACCGTCACTCGCGAGGGCAAAACCGAAGTGAAGGCAGTGACGGTCATCATCAGTGGCAATCGAGACGTGAAGACAATCACGGAGCAGAAAGTCCGGTATGCCGCAATCGATGGCCGCCCGGCCGATCTCGACGGCAACGCGCCCGCTGCGCTCATTCCCTGGATCAGCCAGTCGTGGATCGTCCTGTTCAAGTGGAACGGAACCGGCGAGATGCCCGCCGACGAGCGGAAGAAACTCCGCGACTTCGTCGCCAAGGCTCACAAGCAAGGCCGGAAGGTGCGCTTCTGGGCAACACCGGAACGCGTCGAAGTGTGGAAGGAACTGCTCGCCGCCGATGTGGACTTTCTCAATACCGACAAGCTCGCGGACTTGCGAAAGTTCCTTCGCGAGAATGCACCGAAGCCGTGAGGAAGAGAAGAGTAATGGCCACAAAAAAGCACAAAAGGCACAAAAGAAGAAGGAAAGCGGAGAAGAATTGAACTCAATTCTGTCTTCTCTTGTGTCTTCTTTTGTGCCTTTTGTGCTTTTTTGTGGCCATTCTGATTTCAATGTTTCTCTCTCTTCGGGCGTGCCTTGATGTCGAAGAGGCCGAAGATTTCGTCCTCGCTCAGTCCCATTGTCGCCGGCTTGTCGGCTTGCGCGAGCAGGTCGTTGAACACCTGGCGCTTGGCTTCGAGGATGTCCGAGATGCGCTGTTCGATTGTGTTGCCGCTCAAGAATCGCGTGACGGTGACCGGGTGCTTCTGCCCGACGCGATGGGCGCGGTTAATCGCCTGATCTTCCACCGCGGGGTTCCACCAGCGGTCAAAGAGGAAAACATAGTTGGCGAACTGGAGGTTAAGGCCGACGCTTCCGGTGCCGTAGCTCATGAGCAGCACGTGGCAGTCTGGATCTTTCTCGAAGCGGTCGAGTGTGGGCGTGCGGAGTTGTTGCGGAATCTTGCCGTGATACTGGAGCGCTCCGTAGCGTTTGAGTGCTTCGGCCAACACCTGAAGCGGTTCCACCCACTGCGAGAACACAATCGCCTTCCGGCCGCTGTCCGCGACTTCTTCCATGTCGGTCAGAAGTTGTTCGAGCTTGGCGCTTTCGCCGGTGGCCGGGTCGAAGTTGCAAATCTGTTTCAGCCGCATCACAAGTTGAAAGACGTGTTGAATGGTGATCGTGTCTCCGAGTTCGTTCAAGTGAACGACTCCATCTTCTTCCGCGCGCACATAAGCCGCGCGCTGGGCCGGGGTGAGTTCCACTTCCAGGTCGCGCATCACCTTCGGAGGCATGTGGGAAAGCACATCGTCCTTCGTGCGGCGCAGGATGCTATCGGAAGTGAACTGTGGGATTCGCCGAGGAGGAGTCCCGGCCGGGATGAGATTTGAATCGATGAAGTGGAAGATGTTCACCAGGTCGTCGGGATGGTTCTCGATTGGTGTGCCGGTGAGTGCCCAGCTTCGCCCGCGTTTGAGCGCGCGCACAGCCTGAGCGGTCTTCGACTCCTTGTTCTTGATCCGCTGGGCTTCGTCCAGCACCACCACGTCGAAGTAGACGCGTTTGTCGGTGGCAAGATCGATGTCGCGCGTGAGTGTTTCGTAGTTGACGAGCTTCAGCGGGCAGTTCGATACGAGCCACATACTCCGGCGCTGGTCCGGGTCGCCCTCGAATGTCTCGAACGGAATGTCCGGTGCCCACATCTTCAACTCGCGTCCCCAGTTGTGCATGAGCGCCTTCGGACACACAACCAGCGCTTGCTTGATCTGCCCCTGGTGAAAGAGCAATCGCAGCGAGAGTATCGCCATCGCGGTCTTACCGAGTCCCATCTCGTCGGCGAGTAGCGCGCCGGGTCGCGGCATCAGGAACGCGATGCCTTCAAGCTGGTACTGGAACGGAGCGAAGGGCACTTCCAGTTGTCGGCCATCGAAGAGGCCATCGAGCGGCGGTTGAAGCAGATACAGGAGTCGATCCTTGAGCAGAACGGTTTCCGCGGTCGGCTTTGGTCGGATGCGAGGCTTCGGGGCTTGCTGGTTATCGGGCAGCGCGGGCAAATTCACTTCCTGGCGAGACAGGAGGGGGTTACAGGGGGAACCCGTGGGGGGTTCCCCCTTCCCGGCAGCCTTCGGCTCTGTGATCGCACGCGGAGGGGACGCGTAGTTCGCGGGTGGAGCGGGGAACTTCCACCCTTCGGTGGTGACGTAGAGTTCCAGCCGACCGAGCGTCTTCACCCACGGCGACTCAGTGAGCAACCGAGTTTCGCGCACCTCTGCTTCCAGCGGCCGGTCGAGCTTCGTCTCTGGCTGGCAGTTGGGGGTGAGACCCAGATCAAGCTCCGTCGTTTCTATCGCTCCATCAAGCCGCACGGTTGCTTCCTCCCAGCTTGCGATGTTCAGTCACTGCGTCTCGGATGCGAGCGAACGGTTCCGTCAGATCGACCGCGGGGTCAATCCGTTCGAGCAAACTGAGAATGGCGTTGCGGTCGGAGGCGAAGCGATTCGACAGCAGCAACCCGGCGGAAGAACGCGGATGCGCGAAGGAGATCACATCCGCAGGCAGGGTGTTGGCGGAAGACGCGATCGCGATGACGGGAATCTCAACACGCGTGCGAAGCGTGAGCGCGGGGAGCGAATCTGTAACGATCAGGTCGGGTTTAGCGCCAGTCTTGTCCACAAGAGTCTTGCCGATCACTTCCGCATGAAGATACTCCAACAGGGTCGGGCCGTAGAGCGCGGACTGCACGCGATTGGGTTGCACCGGGCTGGTGAGTCGAAACTCGATCGGTCGGCCCCAGCCGTTGGTTACCAGTAAGTGTCCCGCCCAGCCGCCCGGTTCCTGAGTCACGCTGAGGAAGCCCAGCGTGAGAGGGCCGGTTGTGCGGGTGGAAGTAGTTGCCTGAATTGTCACGTTGCGCGATCCCCCAACTGCAAGAGTGACTCGTGAGGCAGAGGAGAGCATCGACCACCACGACGAGGCGCTTCAGTGGCTTCGCGACCGCCGGGCAGTTCGTGAAGAATCCGGGAGGGGCAGGCGGAATGGCTTACCTGGCTTCTCAAGTTCGCCCAGATGAATGTCGAAATCTGTTCTCGTTGTTCCGCCAGTGGTCATTGCCTGCCTCAGATTGCCAGATTGCCAAGACCGCCACTCATAAAGTTGGCGATCTGCCTTCCCGTGGTCGGGTATTACTCCAAAGATTGCCAGATTGCCAACATTGCCACACACACAAGTTGGCAATCTGACCCCAAACTTGGCGATCCTGACCATTTCCGCGCAACACCCAACCACTCGACTGTATACTTTTGTATAGTTATACTCTCCAGTATCCACTGTCGCGGGAAATCAACCATTAATTACTTCGCGGATGAACATTGAATGGAATTGGCCTTCCAGATTGCCAAGTGAGCGGTAAAACGAGTAGAAACCAGACCGCCCAGGAGCCGCACGAGTTTCCGCATGTCGGACGCGAACGCACCGAAGTTGTCGCCAGTCGAAGGACACAAGTCGGAGAGCCGCTATCTTCGCGGAACGCTGCCGGAGGAGATTGCCGACGCTTCGCTCGATCATCTCAGCGACGCGAACAAGAGCCTCATCAAGTTCCACGGTAGCTACCAGCAGGAAGACCGAGACGCTCGCAAGGCGCGAGCGAAGCCCGGCGTTGGCAAGGCGTACATGTTCATGATTCGCCTGAAGCTGCCCGGCGGGAAGCTGACTCCGGAGCAGTATCTCGCGCTCGACGACATCGCGGGCGAGTTCGCCAACGGCACACTTCGACTGACGACGCGGCAGAGCATTCAGTTTCATGGCGTGTTGAAGGGAAATCTCAAGGCGACGATGGCCGCGATCAACAGCACGCTGGTTACCACCATCGGCGCGTGCGGGGATGTGAACCGGAATGTGCTGAGTTGCCCGGCACCGCTGCCTGACCCAACACGCAAGCAGATGCAGGAGCTGTGCGACAAGGTCGCGGTGCATCTGGCGCCGCGAGCCGGGATGCAGAGCTATCACGAAGTCTGGCTGAATGGCGAGCCGATGAAGTTCGGCGATGACGCGGCGGTGAACGAGCCGATTTACGGCAAGACGTATCTGCCGCGGAAGTTCAAGACCGCGTTCAGTCTGCCGCACGACAACTGCACGGACATCCTCGCTCAGTGTCTTGGCTTCCTCGCGATCATCGAGAACGGCAAGCCGGTCGGTTACAACCTCTTCGCGGGTGGCGGGCAGGGTCAGACGAACAGTCATCCGGATACGTATCCGCTGTTGGCTCAGCCGGTGGGCTTCATCGAGGCGGATGAAGTGATCGCGGCTGCGGAAGGAATCTGCAAGCTCTTCCGCGACCACGGCAACCGCGCGGATCGAAAGCGCGCTCGCTTGAAGTATGTCATGAAGGATTGGGGCGTGGAGAAATTCCGCGACTGTTTCTATCGCGACTACTTCAGCGGTTCGCGCCGCGCTCCGCGTGAAGCACCAATCACCGGACTCGATCTTCACCACGGCTGGCAGAGTATGGGAAAAGCAGGAGGGGGTTCGGGGGAACCCGCGGGGGGTTCCCCCACTCTGGAGAAGTTCTTCCTCGGGTTGTCCGTGGAGAACGGCCGCGTGAAGGACGAGGGTTCGCTTCGCATGAGAAGCGGACTTCGCGCGATCGTGACGAAGTACAAGCCAGACGTGCGGATCACTGCTCAGCAAGACATCATGTTGTGCGGGTTGACGATGGCCGATCGCGCGGGAGTCGATTCGATGCTCAACGAGTACGGCATTCCGCGGCCGGAAACGCTCTCGCAGGTTCAGCGCTGGAGCATGGCGTGCCCGGCAATTCCCACTTGCCCACTTGCGCTCACCGAAAGCGAGCGGACAATGCCGGGGTTGGTCGATCAACTCGAAAGTGTGCTGAACGATCTCGGCCTGGGCAGCGAGTTAATCAGCGTGCGCATGACGGGCTGCCCGAACGGCTGCGCGCGGCCGTATCAGAGCGAGGTGGGCATTGTCGGCCGCGGAGGAACGAAGTACACGCTCTACATCGGCGGCGACAGCTTTGGCCGGCGACTGAACACGGAAGTTCAGGACTCCGTTCCAATGGACCAACTCGTCCCGAAGCTGGCGAAGGTCTTCGCGGCCTTTGCATCGGAGCGCACCGCCCGCGAATCCTTCGGCGACTTCTGCACGCGAATCGGCTTGGCGAAGCTGAAGGAACTGATCGGCGCGTCTTAACGAGCCGCGCCCAGCGAATCAACGAGCCGCGACCGCAAGGGAGCGGTCTTATACTACCCGCTCCCTTGCGGTCGCGGCTCGTTGATTCGCTGCACAACTCCGAGTTATGCGGAGGAATCGCCCGTGGCGAAGCGGAAGAAGGCAGTGTCGCAAGACGAGGTGTTCGACCGCGTGCGTGCCTCCCGTGCGCCGGAAGACGTGTGGCCGAGCGTGCCCGAAGCCGAACTCGACGCCGCCGAAGCCGCGCTCGGCGTGCCGCTGCCGGCGAGTTACCGCGCGTTCGCCATGCGATTCGGGCTCGGCGGCGAGTTCTGGGGGCTCTATCGGTTGCCGGCGCTGTTCAACCAGAGCAAGAAGCTGCAACCGTACGGCGTCATCAACTGGACGCGGTGGATGCAGGACAACATCGTGGATGAGTTCGGCACCAACATGTCGTTGCCGCAGAAGCAACTGCGCCGGTTCGTCTTCTTCGGCGACGATTGCGGGGGCGGCAACTTCGCCTGGGACACCGGCAACCCGACCTCAAAGAAGCCGGTGGAGTACCCGGTGTACTACTACCCGCGGAGCGGTAGCCGAATCGACCGCCTGGCGGACACGTTTACCGGGTTCGTGGCCTGGGTCGATGCCGACTGGCGCGGCATCACCGACGACGAAGTGGAGAAGACGGCCCCACATACCCCGTGGACGCCGTCCCACACGCGCAAGAAAAAGAAGCCGCTCAAGCGCGACGTGAAGCTCTGGCTTGCCTGCAACAACAACACGGCACGCGATCTGGCACTCTCCATTCGCGACGCGGGGCGCACGGACGCGTTTCCGATTCTGGCTGATGCGCTCGAAGAGGCCGGCTGCGCCAACGCGGACCTGCTCGACTCCTGCCGCACCGGAGACCCCGACATTGATGGCGCCTGGGTGCTTCAGGTACTCTTGGGCAAAGCGTGAGCAAGAGGTTTTCAAGACCCCTCACCCGCCGCGATCGATGCTTCGCATCGGCGGCGACCTCTCCCCGCAAGCGGGGCGAGGTGTGGGTGTTGCGTTTGGGTGAAGCGTGTTGATGCTGGCTGTGCGATTCCTGTTTCTGGCAACTTCACGCAATCGCAGCGAGCAAACACCTCGCCCCGCTTGCGGGGAGAGGTCGCCGCAGCATCGCTTGCGATGCGTTGCGGCGGGTGAGGGGGCTTAAAAAACTGAATCTTCGCAAGGGCGGATGTCAATGGAACAAGCCGGCTCAATCGATCTCGTTCAGCAACTGCGTGCGCACCTGGAATCGCTTCAGGCCGCCGGGGTGCTGTTCGTGCCCTTCGATGCCAGCGCTCCTCTTCAAGTTGCGACTAACCTCGGCGCCCAGACAAACGGCGCGATTGCAGAGGTCGTTGAAACTCCTCCTGAAGATCCCATCGAAGTTCGCCAGCGCGAACTCGCGGTGCTGCGCGAAGAAGTCGCGAAGTGCGACAAGTGCAGCGAACTGTTCTCCACGCGCACGCAGACAGTGTTCGGCTCCGGGCCGCTCGATGCGGAAGTCGGGTTCGTCGGAGAAGCGCCCGGTTCTGCCGAAGACGCGCAAGGAGAGCCGTTCGTCGGCAAGGGCGGGCAGCTCCTCGGTCGCATCATCGCCGCGTGCGGGTTCACACGCGACCACGTTTACCTCTTCAACATCATCAAGTGCCGACCGCCCGCGAATCGCGCTCCCTCCATGACCGAGTGCGGAAACTGCCGTGACTTCTTCCGCCGCCAATTCGAGTTGGTGAAGCCCAAGTTTCTCGTTGCGCTCGGCTCAACCGCCTCGCGACTGCTTACCGGCCAGAATCAGCCGCTGGCGAAACTTCGCGGAAAGGTTTACGAGTATCGCGGAGTGCCTCTCGTTTGCACGCACCACCCCGACGAGATCGAGAAGGATGCGTCCGGCGCACGGAAACGCGAGGCGTGGGAAGATATGAAGCTGCTACTTCGCACGATGGGAAGGGAAGTGCCAGCGCCGAAGTCTTGAGAGTCCTCACGCTCCGCGTGAGGAATCTTTCCTCACGCGGAGCGTGAGGACTACTCTCACGAGAACTTGACCAGCTCCGCGACTTCTTTCTCGGAGAGCTTCTTGGGGAATGCGCAGCCGTGAATCCAGTGGCCGGCTTTCTCCGGTTCGATGCGCACCACGCGAGCCGTCAGTCTGCGCACTGAACCCGCCGCATCCGTCGGCAGTTCAATCGTGAATTCCGTTCCCAACTCGAATCGCCGGGCCAGAAGAACTCCGATCCCACCCACCGAGACATCTCGCACAACAAGCGGCCACATCTCTTGACTGTCCGGTCCGCCGCTGCAAACCGCCGTGTCGATCATTCCGCAGGTGCCAACACCCAGCGGGTGCCTCAACCACGCCCGGAGTTCGCTTCCCGGCGGATTGGGGTTGGGAAGTTCAACGGAATCGCGGTCGTTGTCGAACCGCGAGCGAGCCGTCAGTCGCTTGAAGAACTCCAGACACGATGCGGGCCGCGTGGCCGGGTCCGGGCGCAGAACCGCGCGGATCGCCTCGTCGATTCGTGTGCTCAGTTCGGGCACGACCGCGCGAACCGAGGGGCTTTCTCGCTCCTTCTTGGTCAGAATCGCCAGCGGAGTCTTCGCATGGAACGGCAACCGGCCGGTCACCGCGTTGTAGAGCGTTGCTCCGAGCGAGTAGACATCGCACTTGGCGTCCGCGGTCTTCGCGCCGCCAAATTGCTCCGGAGCCATGAAGTTCGGAGTGCCCAATGCGCTTGTGTGGCGAGTCAAATCTTGGTCGTTGTTGTAATCCTTCGCCAGTCCGAAGTCCGTCAACTTCGCGCGGCCGTCGGGCAGCACGAGAATGTTGTCGGGCTTCACGTCTCGGTGAACGACGTTGCGCAGGTGAGCGTAGTGAAGCGCTTGAGCGATCTGGGTGATGATGCGAATGGCTTCGGCTTCGCCAAGCTTGCCTCCCTTCTCGATCCGGTCGCCGAGACTCGCCCCCTCGACCAGTTCATACACGAGATAACTGATCGACCCATCGACTCCCATCTCAAGCGCGCGGACAATGTTCGGGTGTTCGAGTTGAGTCGCGGCGCGGAATTCGGTCGCGAGTCGCTGATGTTGAGTGGGGCTTTCCGTGAGCTTGCTCCGGAGCACCTTGATCGCCACCGCGCGACCGGTGGTCTTGTCGAGGGCGCGGTAGACCGTTCCCATTCCGCCGGAGCCAATCGGCTCTCCGAACTCATAACGTGTCAATGATGGAAGACGAGCTGACTTCCCGACAGCAGCAGCCATGGGCGAACTCCACACCACTTCAGGGGCAAGGGTGGTTTGTGGGAGACCCCGAAACGTCGGGGTGGACTGAGAGAGTAAGCGCGAACTCAAGAAACTATGGAAGCGCATTTCCTGGATGTCAAAAAGATCGCGCCAGGTCGAACTTTCCGACACCGACTGTCGGGTTTTCAGTCGCGAATGTACACCCCCAACAGATTGCATTCCGGATATCGCAGAGCTACACGCCGCAACAGGCTCCGAACTCGCAACTCGAGGGTATTCAACACTGGGAAGCGAGAAAACGTTGAGCAATCATCCAGCCAGGCGAACTCGCTCTCATGAAATACCCCGCGCCGAAACAGCCGCTTCAAATCCCGTCGTGTATTCATCCGATAGAGTGTCGGAAAAGTGTCTTTCTCCTCGCCTCCCCAGAGGAGTTTCTTCACTGGATAGTGCAGACGAAACGGAGTGAGGCGAGACAGGATTGTGATCGGTGACCACAAATCCACGGTGAAGACAAGCACGCGGCCACCGGGTTTCACCAACCGGGCCAGAGCAGCAATCATCTCCGGCGGGTCTGCGATGTGCTCGACCACCATGCGCAGCGTTGCCAGATCGAAGGGCGTGGGGGAAGTGTAA
>JAKEEV010000989.1 GCA_022616395.1 Planctomycetia bacterium
ATCAGTGAACAGTAATCAGTCATCAGTCATCAGTGAACAGTGATCAGCGAGAAACCCAACCGATCACTGATGACTGATAACTGATGACTGATGACTAATGACCGATGACTGCTCCGCCCGTCGGCGTAGTTGCCCGCAGGCGGCGTCGATTTCGGAACCTTTACGCTTGCGAACCTTCACGCTGATGCCGGCCTTGCGAAGCGTCTCGATCAGGTTCCGCAGGTCAGCGTCTTGTGGTCGGCGGTAGGGCAAACCTTCCACATCGTTCCACGGGATCAGGTTCACGTGAGCCTTGCGACCAGCGAGCAGCCCCGCGAGCTGTCGCGCGTGTTCGGGCCGGTCGTTCAGGCCACCGAGCACAACATATTCGTAAGTCACCTGCCGACCGGTTGTCTCGAAGAACTCATCCGCGGCGGCAAGGATCGCGTCGAGGCCGGTCTTCTCGTTGGTCGGCACGATGCGAGTGCGAAGTTCATCGTTCGGCGCGTGCAGCGACACCGCGAGGTGATACTGCTTGCCACTCTCGGCGAGCTTGCGAATCTTCGCGGGCAATCCGACGGTGGAGATCGTTACGTGTCGGGCGCCGATGCCCAGCCCGTTCTTGTCGCCGACCACCGCGAGCGCTTCAAGCAAGTTCTCCAGGTTCGCCAGCGGCTCGCCCATGCCCATCACGACAATGTGCGTGAGGCGGCCCATTTCGGATTTCGGATTGCGGATTGCGGATTGCGGATTGACAGAATCCGCACCAGTTGTCTTCTGGCTTTCAATCTGCAATCCGAAATCCGCAATCCGAAATTCCACGAGGTTTCGTAGCCGCACCAACTGTTCGACGATTTCTCCACTTGTGAGGTTCCGCACGACGCCGTTTAGCCCGCTGGCGCAGAACACACAGCCCATTCCGCAGCCGACTTGCGTGCTGATGCACGCGGTGGCGCGCCCTTCATCTTGAATTAGCACCGATTCGATCATCCGGTCGTCGGCGAGGCGCAGAACGAGCTTGTGCGTGTCATCGGAGGCGATCAGGTGCCTCTCAACGCGCGTGGAGAACACGCTGAAGGCTTCGGCGAGTTCGGCGCGCAGTGGTTTCGGCAAATCCGACATTTCTTCAAACGTGGTCGCCCGGTTCGCCAGGACTTGGCGCCGAATCTGGTTCACGCGCATCGGCGGCTGTCCGCGATCCGCTAACCACACGCGCAGAGTTTCCGTCGGCACATCGAGAATGCCTGGCTTGGCGAGCGGGGGGCGTAAGCCCCCTGATGTTTCGGTGACGAGTGGCAGTGTCGCGGCCATAACTGCCATTCTAAAGCGCGGCGGGAGTTGGGGGAAGCGGACGCGGCGGTCGGTAGTGTCTGAGTTTGCTGTAGCCGGGGTCTGCGACCCCGGACCGGCCTCACAGAGGCCGGCTACAACAAACCAAACTCAGACACTACCCGGCGGTCACAAGCTAACGCGATTCCCGAACTTCGCCTTTAGCGCCTTCTTCGCGGTCGGGGTCAGTCCGCTGCCGAGATAAAGGAATTCGATGTTCGCGAGGTGAGGCGATTCGGCGAGCAGTTTCGCGCCCTTCAGGTCGATGTCGTTGCTGGACATCCACAATTCGCGCAAGTTCGCCATGTACGGCGATTCGGCCAGCGCGGTGATCCCCGCAAGCCCGAACCCGCAATCCGAAACTTCCAGCTTCCGAAGGTTGCGAGCGTTCGGCGACTTCACCACCGCCGCGAATCCGGTGTCACCGATCTTGTTGCTTGAGAGATCGAGCGTGGTGAGTTTCGCGAACGCCGGATGTTCGGCGAGCATCTTCGCGCCCTTCGCGGTGATTTTGTTGTCGTTCAGTTTGAGAATGCGGAGCTTACTCGGCGTGTTCAGGAACGTGGCAAGGTCGTCGTTGTTCAGATTGTTGCGAAGCAGGTCGAGTTCCTCTAGTCCGCGCCAGAAGGTTGACTTCGTGAGCATCTCCGCAAGACCCTTTGTCGGTCGCCAACCCATGTTGAACGATTTGAGTGACTTCAGCGTGCGTGACTCGCAAATCTGCTTCAGGCCGGGCATCGGGCTGTCGCTTGGCGAACTCCCGCCGCCGGAAAGATCGAGGTTGCGAAGTCCGGTGAACGTTTTCCCGCTGAACAAGGCGGCCGGTGCCTCGTCGGTGGAGTACGACCCGAAGTAGAACCGCTCCAGTTTCGGGAACAACTTGGCCGTTGCAATTCGCTTGGCGCTGGCCGTGTCGAGCCATCCGTCGCAGATGGCGAGGTCGCGCAGTTCCGCGAAGTGCGTGCCGTCGGCCAGAGATTCGTAGTTCGGCTCGATGGAACCCCACTCGCTGCCCAGACCGACCTTCCGCAATCGGCGCGTCCACGGGACACGCATGAATTCCTCAAGGCCGGAGGTCGTTACGTCGAGCAGTTGGAATTCGGTAATCGGAGCGTGTTGTGTGAGTCGTTCGCCGACCTTGAGTATCTTGGAATAGTCGCACTGGAGCTTGTACAGGAACCCGCGGTCCATGTCGTGCCACCCGGCCCGCGCGCCGCGGAGGATGTTCTTCTTGCCGAACAGTTCGGGGAACCACTCGCGGTAGTATTTCGCGAAGAGTTGACGTGCCCGCTTCCGCGCGTCCTCTTTCTCCTTCGACCACTGCCGTTCGGGAAAGTCGATGGCGAACTGAATTTCGAGCCGGATGTATTCGGCGCGTGCCTCGTTGGATTCGCCGCCCTGCTCCTCAAGCCAGTCGGCGTAAAGAAGGCGCGGAGTGTCTTCTTCCGGGTTGGCTCGGATCGCGGACAACAGAGCGGCTTCGTCGGACATGGCGGATTCCCCTCACTCGCCTTCTTTAAACTCTTCGTAAACGTAGAGCATACCGGACCAGTCCGCGAATGCAGCTTCGATTAACGCGCGAACTTTCTTCCACGAAAGGCCGCCATAACCGGCCGCGATTCGCGGCATGGCAATCGACTTGATGCCGGCTTCATCCGCCGATTCGCGAAGCGCCTTCAGTGCTGCTTCCACAATGGGATAGGTCGCTCCTCGATTGGGTCGCGGTTGCGTTCCGAGGTTGAACACGGCTGGTTTGCCTTTCTCTTGCCAGAGGAAGACATCACCGAGCGTGAACTCTGGCGGTTTGGCCTTACAGCGGCGCTTGAATTCCTCGAACATCGCCGGGTAGCGTTCCTTGAAGCCGACCGCGATCCCAGCCCCCATCGACCCCGCGCAGTTACAGCCGTGCGCGAATGCTTCCGCCTTCACGCGATTGACGAACAGGTCGCCGGTGACGAATTCGATTGGCATGGCCGGTACCCTCGCGAGCGAAGTTGTTTGATAATGCCGGGGGCCGACCGGAATTGCAAAGTGCGCAGGGGAGCCATGCAACCGCTCCAGTGATACCCGATCGAGCTGCCGATTCTGGTGTGCTCGCGTTCGCTTCGCTGGCGCTCCGGCGGCCGCGATACCGTTTCGTGCGGATGGGGCCGGGCGACAGCCGACTTCACGACGCGCACCGCTATACTAAAATTTTGCTCAGTTTACAGATTTATACTTAACAAAAATACACTCATCAGTCATACTTGTTCATGGAGGGTGAACTTCGCGCGTGGGATGCGACCGGCACCCCACAACGCCGAGACCGCGCGCGGGGCGGAAGGCCGCGACGCTCAAACGACGGTTTGTTGTGCTCCACCTCCGCAAAATGCCACTTCGGGCCGCGCCACACCAAGCGACCCACCTCGCCGAGACCTCGCGCCAGATCACCCTCTTCAAAACCCCTTGCGCAAAGGCAATTTCGCGATGCCGGGTTTTGTTAAGGCCGCAGGGTGGCCTCTTTAAACCCCATGAAATGCAGCAAATGGTCGCCATAAAGGCCACCTCCTTGCAACGCAAAGCGCCCAAACCCTTCAAATCATGGGAAAAACGACAAGGGGACAAAAGCAGGGTGGGTGGGGGAGGGGGGCAACAAGCACACCTCAACTCACCCCGACAGGTCGGAAGTCTTGGGGCGACCAACGCCGCGATGTCGGTAACCTGTCCTTCGCCCCGCCCGCTTCTAAGATGGGCAGCGAACAATCGACCTCCCCGCACCTGGGAGTTTCACTCAATGGCCACGATTTCCATCACGCGCCTGTATGGTCTGGGTCTGACGCCGGGCAAGCTCCGCGGGCTTCAACGCATCAGCAATCCCAACGGCACGCTGACAATGGTCGCGACCGACCAGAACAGCTCCATGATCAAGATGATGAAG
>JAKEEV010000990.1 GCA_022616395.1 Planctomycetia bacterium
CAAAGGGCGATACAAAAACGGAGGCCATGTCTCCACCCATCGCTTGCTCCAACTACACAAACGACAATCCTGATACCCTGAAAGCCCTGCCCCGAAGGGGTTGCAGACCAAAACCCAGGTCGTCCGCGAAGCGGGCGCACCCTGGGAAACCGTCAGCACCGTGTCAGTCGATCAACTCCGCCAGTCGCGTGATGCGCTCGGGAATGTCCGCGTGCTTGTTGTGTGGGTCGAGGAGTACGGCGCGCAGTCCGGCGGAAGTTGCTCCGTCGTAGTCGTTGGCCAGATCATCGCCGACAAAGAGCACTTCGCCCGGTTCGCAGCCAGCCAGTTGAATCACTTCGCGAAAGAATGGCGCTCCGGGTTTCCTCACTCCCACCGAAGCACTAATCACCACGCGATCCCGAAGAAGCGCGAGTTCGGGGAAGCCCTCCAGGATCGACCAGAGCCGGGCGTCGTAGTTGGAACCCAGCCCCAGGACCACTCCGCTATCAGTGAGAGAGCGAAGTAACACCTCCGCGTCGGGTGCGACCTTCCAGGATGATGACAGAGCGAAGTGATCGAAGAGGTGTTGAAAGCACACGTCGGGATCGCTCACACCAGTGAGTGTCTCGGTTACGATACAGCGCCAGCGCTGGTGTTCGCGCTCTTCGCTTGTCACCCAGGATGCGTTCGCATCGACTTGTTCCTCCCGACAATAGGCCGCGATGAATCGGTTGCGGACTTCATCAAGTGAAAGGAAAAGTCCGTGCCGGCGCGCGGCTTCCGCATAAACGACCGGAGCGGATGGATTGGGAAAGAGCAGGGTGCCGACCGCGTCAAAGAACACGGCCCGCACTTTTGGAAGAAGATGAGCCACGGTCAATCCGTTCGGCCGTTGTCAACGGCAGCTCGGGCGACCTTCGGACCGGGCATCACCGCTTTCACCGAGGTTGGCGCATAAGAGCGTGTCGCGATGCGATGCGTTCGGCGCGTTTGTGGTTGCGCGGATTCCGGCAGCGAGCGTGCAACCTGAGCTGCGACCGCGACCTTCAGAAGATGAACCCCGCCGCGGAAGACGATAAACGCGATGAACGCGGACGGAGCCGCTTCAAAGATACGCTTATTCGTGAGCATCACATAAGTGTTCCAGAACTGCCACAAGCCAGCCAGAATCAGTCCCCAGCCGGCGATCTCGCGGCTCCAGTAGGTGAACTTCATCGCTTGCTCCTCCCGGCGGCTTTTGCGCGCCGCTGGCGTTGTTTCTCTTGTTCGCGTTCCCGTTCGCGCTCCGCGCGCTCGGCCTCTTTTGCTTGCTTGGCGGCGCGCTGGCGACCCCAGATGCGCCACTTCTCGACCCGCACGCGCTCGCGATGCGATTCAGCCCAGCTTGTATCCACCAGCACCATCGCCCCCTCGGTCGGGTTCATCATGCGCAAGCGCCAGTAGCCGAAGACCAGCCGCGCCACAAGCGTGCCGAAGAACAGCCCGCCAATGAGGATGAAGAACCGATTTGCTCCGGCATTGAACTCGCCAGGCGGTTTCGACTCTCTACGTGTGGGGGTTCGGTTGGTCTCTTCCTGAATCCAGTGAATCGGAAAAGCTTCCGTCGGCGTGAACTCCAGAGCATTGACCAGCCACCACGCGAGCTGTCCGAGTATCACGATTGCACCGGCGATTCCGAGCATCCAGCCGAGTTCGCCCGGCGCGATGTGATCGGCTGGTCGGCGCGTTGGTCCTTCTCCCTTTCTGCGAATGACGTTCTCGAACGGCACCGCCTGATGAACCAGACCGAAGATGCGGTATTGACTCCTCAGGTAGACGAGTACCGACATCGCGAGGATCGCGTCAATAACCTGAAAGTGCGTGTCGCGGACCAGGAACACACTTGCGTATCCGGCTTCGGGAAAGCCGAACGGGAACAGTTGGAAGTAGCAGAGCACCAGGAGCAAAAACACCGGCGCAGCGACCCAGCGCAACACAAGACCAGCGCAGCCGAGCAGTACCACCAGCACCGCACCGATGTCGCTGCCGTTCATGAACATGATGACGAAGATCATCGCCAGAGACGCAAGAGCCGCGGACTCGTAAGCACGCACTGCCGGGTTGCGGAATAACAGATCGATGACCTCGCGCTGAGTCAGAGGTTCGCTCGCGGCCTTCGGAGTGGTTTCCGGTTCGCTCATCGGCGGCTCCTCAATCCGCGGAGCCGGTCGAGCCGGTCGAGGACCAGACGCACCGGGTCGCCATCGTTGACACGCATGATCGTTGCTCCGACCCGGCTGAGTGCGCGTCTCATTGTGCGGAACGATTCGTGATACTGCCTCGTCAAGTTCTCTTGCACGATCTTCATGATCCGCTTTCCGCGACTTGACGGATCAAATGCATCCAATGCCCGATCCAGATCTCGCCGCTTCTTTTTCTTTTTCGCTCCGTCCTCGACAGTCGCTTCTGGTAGAGCGGGAGTTTCATCCGGCGAAGGGACATCCGCGGGCCACGGGACAATCACCATGACGTGATGCCTCCGAGCGCGGGCGACTCGACACGCCTTGACGAGCGGTTCCAGGTCTGGTCCGAGTTCCGCGAGGTCGGCCATGATGACATAGAGTTCGTTATCGCGGGCTCGGCTCACTGCGCGCACCAATTCCGCAGCCAGGACATCGGCCTTGTGAACACAGCGGAAGCGATAGCGCCCCTCCTCGTCGTAGAGAGGAACCGGGCAACGTAGCATGTGATGCTGAAGGAACACGGAGACACGTTCGCGGAAGGTATCGTCGTCGTGAACGTAGCGCTCGATCCCATCGGGGCCATTCCCGTCTTGCATCGAGAAGAGAGCCGCGAGTTGCTTGCGCTTGGTCAACTCACTTCTGCGAGTGCCGAACCATCCGCGAAACCCATAGATGAACCAGAAAAGCCCCGCGAACACGCTCGGCGCATAGAGGAGGATTTGCCAGATCACGAACAGGGCCGCGAGCTTCGCGGTCCAGTGCGCGCCTGACATCATGCGCACCGCGATTCGTGCTGCGGCATTGAATGTCGTCGCCAGCCAGTCCACAACCAGCCGGTTAACGTCTGGCGGCAGGGGCGGGATGTCGGGGTTCATGGCCGAGGCGAACTTCCACGCGAACAACAGCGGAGGAACCACGAGAATGAAGAACACGATCCAGCCCCACCACTTGTCAAGCAGCGGAACCCACAAGCGGCCCAGCGGCATCGTGTTGGTTTTCGTCTGCATCAACTCGGGATACAGCTCGTGAGCCAGTGGATGTGCCCGGCGAACGAGCAAGTCGATTGGCACATCTCTTGTTCCCGGCTGAAGAGCGGAGACCTCCGCCAACTGCCTCAGCACGCTCATCATGTGTGTTTGTGTGCGCGCGGGGGCCATCGCGTAGGCGGTCTTGTCGTCGAAGGTGGTCAGTCCGACAAGGTCGCGATTGGCGGCCGCGGCTTGAGACACCACCGCTGCGACTCCCGCCATGCGCGTCAGGAGCGTGTTGCCCGGTGGACCAAGCCTCACACTCTCGGACGTGTCGAGGAACAGCACGCAGCGCACCGGAACATCGTTCTCGTACTCCTTCGTGATGAGCTTGTCTTTGCGCGCGGATGGCTTCCACGCGATCATCTTGGGGGGGTCGCCGGGACGGTAATCGCGCAGGTCGAGCAACTCGCTCCCCGAACCGGGCCGACGTAAGCGGTGAATGCCCGGAGGAGGAAGCGTGTTGAATCGCTTGTCCGCGCGCTGGCGTCCTTCATCATCCGCCAGCGGTGGCAGAACAAGGAACTCGACGGGATCGCGGACGAACACGCGGCGGTAGAAGAAGCCGTGTAGGTCCGCCACGCGAACTTTTACGCCTTCAAAGCGCAGAACGCCCGGTGCTGGGCACTTGAGCGTGTAGACCACATCAACCGGTTCGCCTTGTGGGATCGAAGCGTGTTCCTCTGGCCCGCCTTCGAGCAAGTCCGCGGCCGCGGGGAGCCGATCCTCGATGACCGCGTAGCTAATCATGATTGGGCCATCGTGCCGGACACGCACGCGCACTTCAAACGCGACGCCAGACCACAGCATCGGCGTTTCGCGGCCACCTTGAAGCACAATTCGACGCACGCGCAATCGAGACACGGCCGCGTTCGACCGCGTATTGAACTGCACCCACTCCCAGACAAACCAGATGAGTAGCGTGACCGCGAGAATGGCCGGAACGGTAGTGTAATTGGGAATCCAGAACGCCCCCACCGCCAGGATGAGGAGAACCACTATCAGGAACCACCATCCGCGGGCCGTGAGCATGTCAGAAGCCAGAGGTCAGAGGACAGAAGACAGAGATCAGAGGACAGAAGGCAGAAG
>JAKEEV010000991.1 GCA_022616395.1 Planctomycetia bacterium
CGGGGGGTGGCAGGGGGAGGAAGGTCTCAGACAATCGCTGATCCGTCCGCCTCTGACACAACATCAACCAATCAACCCAATCGGGTGTGATAACGATTCAACGCGATTCGGTATGAGTCGTCCTCTCGCCCGATCACAACTGACATTTTGGGAGTTCACGTCGGTCGTTACGGTGTGGTGGTTGTTTGATGGAGGGAATCAATGAACCCAAACACCACCTGGCCGAACGAACAGGAGATAGCCCGCCTCACCGCGGAGCTACTCGCACACCAAGCATCAGCACCGGACGAAATCGCGGTGGCATTTCTCGATCCGCTCGCGGCGGACCTTCACAGAAGGTTCCCGTCCGCTGACTTCGACCACTGCTACGAGGCCGCGGGAACCGCGCTCCTGGCGACCGTTCGCGGAGAGAATTGCTACGATCCAGCGCGAAGCAATCTCGGCGCGTTCCTTGGGATGGTCGCGACGCGGGATCTCCAAAATCTGTTGGCGAGGGAGGCCCGGCACAAGCACCGACGCATTCCGCTCGAATTTGTCGAAGAACCGGTCGAACGCGGGAATACTCCGGTGCAGGACGATGACGGGCCGAGCCTCGACGATCCGCGACTCGTGGCTAAACGAGCCTCCTTCGCCCCCCTTGAGCAGACAACGTACGAGTTGCTCTTGGGACGCGATCAAAGCACCGGCATGTATGCGCGAGTCTTGGAACTCAAGGGCACACCCGCCGAAGTCGAACGCGAGGTGAAGCGGATCAAGGACAGGGTCAAGGTTCGGTTACGGCGCGCTGTGGGAGGAAAGCAATGACAGAAACACCACTCGAACGGCTGGCGAAGCGGGCTTCGACCGATCCGTTCTTCCTTGGATTCCGGCTGGCGGAATTCGCCGATGTGGAACAGTTCGATGACGCGGCACTGGCGGCCCGGCTCGATTGTGATGTGAACACACTCACCCACCTCCGATTGTGTCGCGCTCCGCGAGTTGATGACCCGACCGCGTTCCGCGAAGACGTGATGTGTATCGCCCACAAGTTTGGTCTGGACGCACACAAGTTGGCCGCGGTTGCCAAGCGCGCTCTTGCGACCATCCAGCGCGAGACAGCTTCCGCCGACACACCCGGCGTGATGCTCGCTGCCCGCGACCAGGACAAAGCCTCATGATCTCACGCCCGCCAGTGTGGGTTGCGGAACTCGCCCGGCGGTTCTGGACCGCTGTTGGTGATCCACCACCATTTCCGCGCGATCTTCGCCTCGTCGTCTCCTGGCTTCCCAATCTCCACTTCGTTGAAGTCCCTCACCTCAGCCTCACGAGCGCTGCGACCCACTTCGCCCGCCGGAACATTCCCTTCCCCACGACCGAACCAGACCGGCCCCTTTCCGGCTGTTTCGGCGCGTCCAGCGGAATCAGTTTGATCCTGATCGACTCCGCGCAGGAACAAGCCGAACAGCGGGTGGCTCTGGCTCACGAACTTGGTCACTATCTCCGCGACTACCAGGAACCACGCCGCAAGGCGACCGAACGCCTCGGCCCCACGGTCCTGGAAGTGTTGGATGGAGTTCGACCCCCGACCGTGGAAGAACGGCTGGTAGGTGCGCTTCGCGGAGTGACAGTCGGCTGTCACACGCATTTCTTGGAACGAGACTTCTGGGGCCGCGCCATCACCTCGGCAGCACAAGAGGCCGAAGCTGCGGCTGATCGGCTCGCGCTGGAGTTGCTTGTACCGGTCGACGCCATTACCAGCACGGTACTCGCGACCGACCCGAACACGCTCATTCCCCTCCTTGTCACCGAATTCGGCTTATCCCCGGCTTTCGCCGACAAGTATGCTGCAATCTTGCTCCCAGCGCATTTCTCCCAAAAGTTCTTCCCCCGGTTTGCGAAATACTGAGAAAATCCGGTCGAACTTTCCACCGGACTGCGGAACCTCCTTTGGAGGTCGTGAATGTCAGACGCCGCCCTACCCATCGAACTGCCCATCTCGCGTCCCAGCGGGGCGACGACCGAGGCGTTTGCCGCGTGCTTCCGCGAGCCGCTTGAAGCCGTCCTGGATCTGAAAACGTGGCACAAGGGTGACGATCTGGTGCGGGAATACGCCCGCGTCGAGGCTGAGATCGCGGCCTCAGTCGCGGCGGAGACGGGGAATCAAGCGCGAGTGCGCGAAGAAGTGGTCAAGAAACTCGCCATCCTCAAAGGCGCGCCGCCACAGGCCGGGTACGAGCAGGTTCCGCTCGAAGTCATCAAGGAGGTTCACCGGGGGTTGCTCTTCAACGGCGGAACGGAAGCGTGTGATGGCACCGTTCATGTTCACGACACGCTCGCTCTGACGATCTACCAGATTGGGGTGAGTTTGGTGTCGTATGCCGGGAATCGCGGAAGCTGGAGTCAGCGATTGTTTCGGCGCGATCTTCGTGAATCGCATGGCGACCCGGTAGATGAGACCATTGCCCTCCTGGAAGCACGCGGGCATCGGGGCGGGTTGAACCAACCGGATCGGCGCGACGGACTTTCCGAACTGGCTCAGCGCGCCGTGATGAGCTACGCGGAAATCGCGGCACTGGTCGAACATTCACGGGCCGTGTGGAAGATGGGGCAAGGAAGTCCGGCACCGTATCAGCTTCTAAGCGGTGCGGGCAACCCGGACATGATGATCCGCTCCGTGCGATTGCTCCGCCGACTCATCGAGGAGCACAAGAAGTTCGTGTTCGTGGCGAGCGAACCGGGTGATCGCGGATATCTGACTATCGGCCAGGCACTGCATCCGTGCGAGTACGCTATTGTCGGGACACTCTCTGAACGCATTGAGCGGTTCGTCGGCGACCTGCAATTCGCTGGCCGGGTCACGGTCGATGACCGGTGGGAAGGTAAGCGGATGTCGCCGGAGTTGTGGGTGTCGCGATTCCTGGATGAGGTTGCGCCGCAAGTGCTCATTGGCGTCTATCGCGCATCGCCGCTGGCTCCACCACAGACGTTCTATGCACACCGCGATCACGTTCATGTTGCCGCGCGAATCGCGCTGGCGGATAGCGTGCTGATTACGGATCGCGGATTCCCAGCGCTGCTCGACATGGCCCACAACATGTGCAAGGCGCAGTATGGCGGGGGGAGTTTACGCGACGTTGCCAACGCGGCCTACGCCCGCGCCGGTGCTCCGTTCCGCTACGGCAGCGAACGACAGAACCGACCCGACTAATGGCGAACCCGAACTCAAGCGAGAGGACGGAGGAAGACCATGTCCGAGACAAACGGCACCGCGACTGTGCAACAGCAACTCGCGGCCGACATCCAGGAAGCCGGCGGGGCGAAATTGACCAACCCGGAGGACGCGGGTTCGGTCGGGGTCACGATGTTCGATCTACCCGGCAGCGACGATCTGACAGTCACCGTGTTGCTGGGTCGCGAACACCTTCAGCACGCGCCTTCACAGTCGCTTGTGCGAATCTGTAGCCGCAAGGACAAGCGGAACTATCTCGGCGCGGTCACGGCCGGACCGTTCGCGGAACCGGACGGCCTGCGCGCTGATTCGGACATCCTCAAAGCCGTCGCGACGCATCGCGGGGATTATCTGCCGCCGTTTCACGGTCGGATTCAGGTGACAATTCTTGGCGAAGCGTTGAAGGACGGTGAACTCACTCCGCCGCGATTGCGTCCGCTTCCGAACAGCCCGGTCTTCGTGCTCAATGACGAAGAGGCCGCGAAGGTTCTCAAGTGCGGTGGCGATGTGCGGCTGGGATTAGCGGTCGGGCATCAAGGAGTTGAAGTTGGCGCGCCGGCGAAGGCCAAGAGCGTGTTTCCGCGACACACTGCGATTCTGGGCACCACCGGCGGAGGAAAGTCCACCACAGTCGCGGGTCTGATTGCTCGCGCTCGAGCCGCGGGCATGGCCGTGATCGTGCTGGATGTGGAAGGCGAATATACCGTGATGCACGAGCCAACCGACCACAAGGCGATGCGCGCGGGGTTGAGTGACAGAGGGTTGTCACCGGAAGGTGTCCCGGCCAAGCAGATGACTGTGTATCACCTCGTCGGGCGCGGAACGGCGAACCCGACGCACCCCAACCGCAAGGAGTTCTCGCTCCAGCTCGCCCGACTCTCGCCCTGGACGGTCAAGGAGATCATGGACCTGTCCGACGCGCAGGAGGAGCGGTTCTTCAAGGCCTACGACATCGCCAAGCCGCTGTTGCGCGACCTGGACATCTTCCCACAGAAGGGGCAGCTCGAGCAGGAGCGGATGGCACTGGAGATCGACGAGTTCGAGCGCGGCTATCCGCGGGTCACGCTGCCGCTTTTGATCGACATTGTCCGCGCGTGTGCTCAGCGCGCTGAGCCGAAAGGAGACAAGAGGCGCGGCAAGAAGGAAGAGGAGGACGACACGCCCGCGTTCGAGCCGTGGTGTCGCGAGCTGAAGGCACCCGGCGCGGTCGATCACCTCAACAAGCGCGTGAACGCGGCCAACCCGCCGGGCAGCGTGGTGTCGTGGCACGCGTTGCACGGCCGGCTGTCGCGGCTCAACCGGCTGAAGGTGTTCTGCGAGGAGACGCAGGAGAGCACGCGCCCGCTGAAGTACACTGACCTCATCAAGCCCAGCGCGCTATCTGTCATCGACCTGTCGGACACGGGCTTCGGCGAGCTGAACAACCTGTCCATCGCGGACGTGCTGCGCGGAGTGCAGGAAGCGCAAGATGCGGCGTGCGAGAAGGCCGAGCAGCAGAAGCAGTCGCCGACGCCGGTGCTGATTGTGATCGAGGAGGCTCACGAGTTCCTCAGCGAGGAGCGCGTGGCCAAGACACCGGTGCTCTTCGAGCAGGTCGCGAAGATCGCGAAGCGCGGAAGAAAGCGCTGGCTTGGTCTGTGCTTCGTGACGCAGTTGCCAGCGCATCTACCGAAGCAAGTTTTGGGTTTGTGCAATTCGTTCATTCTCCACAAACTCCAAGACCCGCAGGTGGTGACGCTCTTGAAGCGCACGGTCGGCGGCGTCGATGACGGCCTGTGGGACCGCCTGCCCAACCTCGCCCCTGGGCAAGCTGTCGTCAGCTTCCCCCACTTTGCAAGGCCGCTTCTGGTCAGCATCGATCCGAGCCAAGCGAAACTGCGACTGATGGAGTGAAGACCGCAACCCGTTTGCAACTACGGTTTGTTGCCCGGTCGAGGTACGACCGTCGTGGATCCAGACGTGGTTACCCAAGCGAGGATCGCTGACGCAAGATCGCGAGCCAGGGCGAGCAACTCACGACCAGTCATTTTCAAATCACCTGACGAGGAGCGTGAACAAGCCGGTATGTTCGGGATCAGGGCGGCGCGCCCACTTCGCGACGAACTGGTCGTAATACGAAAGGGCTTTGCCAGGTTGACCGCTCGGGAGCGTGGCAATGCAAACGACCGAATCGTCTTCGCTGTCCGGGTCCGACTCAAGTGAAAACGCGAACTCCGTGCCTTGCGGGAAGATCTCCGTTGCCAACTCCTGGAACTGACAAAACGCCTCAGTTGCTCCCTTGTCGGTGATCCAGCTCTGAAGTGTTGTGTTCGGCGAGGCGCTGGTGCTGCTCAGAGAAGGTCCGGCAACTGCTCC
>JAKEEV010000992.1 GCA_022616395.1 Planctomycetia bacterium
GTGCTGATCCTCTCCGACGACGATCCCGGAAAACGTGTCGTTCACGGTATCGTCGCCACCCAGAGAGCCGAGGTAATCCACGCCGTCATCCAGGGCCTGCATGTTGAAGACCGTTGGCTGCGTTTCCACGATGGTGTAAATGCCCGCGGACAGCCCCGTGAACTCGTAGAATCCGTTGACCGTCTGGGTGGACGCGACTTCCTCCAGTTCGCCCGCGTCGTTCTGCCGGTAGAGGGTCACGGTCACGTCCGGGAGCAACACATCGGGGTCTGCGATCCCGTTTTCCAGGTAATCCCCGAACGCATCCACGAACACGAACCCCGACAGGCTTGAGCCGCCGGTGTTCGGTGGGGGTTGAGTGTGATCCACGCCCCAGGTTTCGGCCCCGCCGTTGGCCCGCGCGCCGCACAACTGGCCGAGCTTCGAGTACAGGTAGACAAACGAGTCGGGGCTGACTCCGGCAAACGCCGAGTCGGGCACCAGCAGAGCCATGTCTCCGAACCCGCTGTCGGCATTCAGTTGGGCGTTGAGCAAAATCGACACGTTTTCGCCCGAGTCGAGATCGAACACGGGGCTTCGTCCCGAGAGCGTGTCGCTACACCGGTCGTAGTGGTCGAGATTCGACACGTCCGCCGTGAAGATTTGTACTTTATCCAGCGACAATTTGGGGGAACACCACCACTGGTTGATATTCAGCACGAACTCGCGGTAAGCAACGCCACCCACGACAACGGTGGGCACCTCGCTCAGTGCAAGTTCGGGGTGAATGTTCCGTCCGCGAACCTCGTTGAACTGCCGGTCTCCGGTGGTGTTGTAACCCTGTTCCGTGCCCCAACCGTGGAGCTTCACGAACTTGGTGAAATCCTCCTTTGGCGCGTGATCGATCTGGCGGGCGATAAATCCGTTTGCCGCGACTTCCGCTCCGTGAGTGGTCAGATCGAGAACTGTGGCGGAGGGCAAGGTGCGGTCGCCGAGATGCTCAACCGATGGGCGAGCAAACGCTTTGATCGACATGGGGGGTCTCCGGGAGGGGGCGAACCGGTCCGGCGCACCTGGGCGCGGGCGGTAGTGTCCGGGTCAGTCGCGCGCAGCGTCGCGCACGACTGGTACGGGGGCCATAGAACACCACTCGCACGGAGCAAGTCGGGCGAGACCGTAACAGCCGCGGATGGACGATTCATTCCGGCAATCGCGCCAAAGCGCAACTGAGCGAGGAAGCGCCAAAAATGCACACAACAGGGCACTTGGCCTCGTTCCTCTCCTCACTTCGGTGAAGTGGTCGCGAGTGAGTCGTGCGCTTTGGCGCGAGGGGAAAAAAGCGAAAAAGTTCGTCACGACCCAGAAGCGATGGTCGGATCAGATGAGACGTGAAGGGCGAGCGCCTTGTTAGGGAGAATGAACGATGTCTGACAACGATCCGCGTGTCTTCTTTGCTGCGGAGCGAACTTTACTCGCGTGGGTGCGAACCGCGCTGGGGTTAATCGGGCTGGGTTTTGTCGTGGCGAAGTTCGGATTGTTTCTGCGCCTCGCGCACCCGGAAGGGGAACACCTGTCGCATGCGTGGTCGGTGAGTGTGGGTGTGGGGCTGGCGATTCTGGGTGCAATCTCCTCCGCGGTCGCGTCCTGGCAGCACGCCCGATTCTGTCGCACGCTTTCCGTCAACGAGCTTCCTCCGCGCTACCGCATGGACCCGGCCGTGTGGCTGGGCTTCGGAGTCGCGCTGGCCGGCGGCGCGCTGTGCGTGGTTCTGGTTGTGTAAGTCGGAGATTGCGGTCTTTGCGCTTCCCCGTGAGGAGGAAAGACACCTCACACGGAAGCGCAAAGACTACACTCACCACCTCGGCGTTCACTTCTCGTTCAACACGCGAATCACTTCGTCGGTGTAATCGACCGATGGGTCGAGGTAGAAGGGCTGAGCCGCGGTCGGCTTGAGTTTCAGTTCCTTGACGTAGGGGCTTTCGAGTTCCTGAGGCGTCACCGCGTCCGGGAATGCGAGCACCGCGACAAGGCCGTGTTCCTTTGCGATCTTGATCGTGGCGGCCCGGATCTCGTCGTAGAACCCGACGATCAGGAGCGAAGCCTGCTCGTTGAGACGCTTGTTGGCATCGCGATCTGCCTTCTCGATCATCTGCTGAATCGTTTTCAATTCCCGATTCAGCTCCGCGCGCTCGTCGGGATCGGTGACGCTTCGGCGAATGCCCTGAAGGTCCGAATACATGCTTCTCAGAGCCTGGATATTCACAGCCAGACGGTTTTTCTCCTCGTTGAGTTCCGCAACTGAGTTCTTGGCGCGCTTGTACTCCCGCATGACCTTTGCCATGTTGAAGTAACCGGTCTTCTGAGTCACAACAACCATCTTCGCCGGTTCCGCCTTCACCGGCCCAACTGGCGACTCCGCCGACGATGGCGAAGGCGATGGCGATGGCGGTCTCGATGCCCCCGCAACGAACGCAGCCCCCGCAATCAACACCACGCTTGCAACCAACACGCCCCAGCGAATCATGTGAGACCCTCTCGTCTGGAATCGGTGTCGAAAACCGGCGAGAGGGTAACTGGTGACGAGAGAATCGGACAAGGTCAATCAGTGATCAGTCATCAGTCATCAGTCATCAGTCATCAGTCATCAGTCCGCGGTCTTCTCTGATGACTGATTCCCGATCACTCCGCCTTGGCGCTGGCGGCGAAGTCCGCGAGGGCCTTTTCTTGCTTCGCGAGTTCGACTTTCAGTTCCTTGATGCGAGCCTGGCGCTTCTCGATCTCTGTTTCCTGCTCGTCGAACTTTTTCAGGTATCGCTTGAAGGCGTCAGACTCCTTCGGAACGCGCTCGATGTTTTTGCGGATGCGGTCCTGGTCGTCGGCGATCTCCTTGAGAGCGGCTTGCTCGTCCTCGATCCCCTTTTGCACGGCGGCCACATTCTTGCGCAGTTCGAGAACCTTGTTCAACACCTCTCGAACCGCCGGCTTCGCCTCGTCTCGCGTGGAGTAGAACTGGATGGTATTGGTGTTGGCCGATGCAAGACCGTGGGAGTCGACGCGGGTGGAGTCTTCGACCACCGCGAGCGTCACGAGTGCGCCGGCCTTCACGGGTATCTCGAACCGGTAGAAGTTCCGTGTCTGGTCGGTGGGCTTTTCCGGCGAAATGAGCTTCCAGTTATCATTTCGCGGATGTTCGACGATCACCGTGCGGTCTTGCGGATTGCGGTTGCGGATCAGGTACTTCGTTGTGTGTCGGTGACCAGTTTGCGTTTCGAGGAAGCCCCCGCGCACCTTGACTGCTTGCAGTGTGAGCTTGTCCGCTTCCGGTCGAACAACCACCTCCGTGCCCAGATCGATGGCATAACTCACCAGTCGCGTTTCGCCGGGCTTCATGTCCGGCAGTCGAGCATCGCCCGCGAACGTGCCGTTGTCGTAGACCGCGACCGGCCCTTGCGCGAGGTGCAACTTCGTCTTGTTCACAAGCTTCAAGCCGAGCAGCGGGTGTTTACCGAGCACCCTGGCGTTGAAGATGCTCACCCGCGAGCTCTCGACCGCTTCGTTCACTAGCGGTAACATCGCGGATTTCTGCTTGGCGAGTGTGATTGGCTCCTCAATGGTGTACTCGAACATATCGCCCAGCGAGCCGTCGGCCGCGGCCAGTGCGCCCGCGGTCTTGTCGAGCGGGTCAGTCACAATCGGCTTCTCGTCGGCTGGCGTTGCGTTTCCGCGAATGCGATTCAAGTATTCCTGATAACTGAGGCGCTGACCGTAGTAGGTCCGCATGTCCGGCCGCGGAACACGTGGAACGTATCCACCCTGAAAGCCGAACTGACCGCCGAGGTTTCCACCGATGTTAAACCCGCCGCCAATGTTGAACCCACCGCCACCGATATTGAACCCTCCCTGAAAACCTTGATTGCCCCACTGACCGAGTTGACCGCCACCGACACCATAGAACCCGCTTTGGAACCCCTGATTGCCCCCGATGCCGCCGACCGCACCTCCACCGCCCAGGTATTGCGCGCCCTGATTCTGGAACGGGTTACCGGCGTTTCCGCCGAGGTTCTGCAAACCGGGAAGCATCGCGGCACCCATGCCCAGGTTGCCGACGGGGTTCAGCCCGCCCTGATACATCGGCGGGCGGAGAGACGCGAACAGTTCCGGTTCGACCATCGGCCGCGGAACGAAGAGCGGATCGTACAGGTCCATCTGGAACGACATCGGTCGCCCCGCGACCAGCCCCACCTTCACGTTCACCCAGTCCTCATCGGTCGTGTTCTCGATGCTCGCCCAGCCCTGAATGCGAGTTCCTCCCTTCTGGTCTACGCTCAGCCGGTAGGTTGGTTTCCATAACGGCGCTTCGGTCACATATCCGACCGCGACTCGGCGCTTCCCGGCTCCGCTGAACACCACCGATACGGCCTTCTTGTTGTCCCCGCGCGCTGTCGCAAGAACCTCGAGCGCCTTCCTGAAGTCGGCCTGAAGTTCGGGACGAACAAACTTGATCTTCTTGAGTTGCTTCAGTTCGACCGTTTGCAGCCCGTCATCGGTGAGGAGGTTGAGCAACTCGCCGGGGTCCGGTCCCATCGCGGGCGGGGCGGGTCGTTCAACGCTGACGATCTGCCCGGTGATGATTCCGCCGGTCTTGTCGGACACTTCGACTTTCTCCCCGCGAACTTGGTGCATGAGCTGGCCCATCGTGGGGTTCTCGCTCACATCCACCGAGAAACCCTTGAGCGTGAAGTCGAGCGGCAAGCGGTTGTCGTAGGTGACCGCGCGGACCTTCCCGCCGTCCTTGTCGGTGAGAATGAGGCTCTTGATCAGGTCGTTCACATCGGCCTCATCGAAGCGGAGATCGAGTCGCCCATCGCCGGTCACATCGCCTTCGCGGTGGAAGTAGCCAACGCCCGCGTTGAATAGCACAACGCGCGTGATGGGAAGGTTGACCGGTGGAGGCGCTTTGGCGTCTACCGGTTGAGCCGCAGGTTGCTTGGCGGGAGGCTGTTTCGGATCGGGTTGACCATTCCCGCGTGCGAAGGGCGCGAGAATCATTAGCCCGAACGTCAACCCGACTGCGGGGAGCAAGTGAGTGGGACGCATAACTGGGTTCCTGATGCGAGTGAGAGGAAACGAACCCCGACGCGAACTCCAACACCGGGAGTTCGCTTACGTTTGTTAGAAGTAGGGAAGTGAAGGAGAAGAAGTGGTGAGTCTGAGGTCAATCCTCCGGCTCGTCGCGAAGTCGGTCGAGTACCCAACACCCGCGAACGTGTTCGCGCTCGTCGCGGCAGTGAGCGAGGATTTCGGCGTTGCTGCAACCCGCCTCTTCGAGTGCATCAGTCAGCACCGGCATGTCGGCGAAGCTCTTCTGATCGTAAATCCTGTTGGCGATCTGCGGCACGGTGCGATTGTTCCACTTCAGCCACACAGGATCAATTTGAACAGGCACAAGCGGGTTGCCGAAGATTTCGCGAATGAGATCCGCTTGCTTCGCACGCGCCGATTTCCACTTCCGACCTTCGTGCGTGCCCGCCTCGGCAATCGCGGCCGACCACGCGCCGTTCCACGCAGCGCTACTCGCATCCGTACTGAGGCAGTTGGTCGCGGCGGCGGTTGCAGCGGTCCAGGTCGGGCTTGCGGAGCGCGCTTCGCACTTCTCCTTGAGCGCTTTCCGCTTCTTGTCGAGACGCAAGCCGACGTCCGCGAACTGTTCGGCCAACTCGACCGCCTCACGGAAGAGCTTGTCGGGAATCAGGTGCCACACCCGGCGAGCGCAGGCGCATGCAAACAGCCGCAGCTTGCGGTGACGGCCTTCGCACTCGTCGAGCATCGGCTTGGGATCGCGACAGGTCGCCCACTGCTCGGCCGTGAGTACGATCCCGCCATGTCGGAGTCGCTCCACAGTGAACCGTCCGCGACACACTTCCGGGAAACTATCAGCGACCTTCGGGGACTCGTCCCAGTCGAACGTGAGGCAGCCAGCTCCCGCGCAGATGATTGGGTATTCGCCTTCAGCGTTGGAACGTTTGCGCATGTCGAACATATACATCACGCCGCCGTTGAACGCGAACGGCACCGCCAGAGGCATGTATTGCGGCACGAGGTAGGTGAGCATGAAGTTGCGTAGCCCCGTGCCCCACATCTGGAAGAGCCGGTCGCCATTTTGGAAGTTTCCGCCGTTGGAGTAGCGGACGAACAACAGGTACGAGGGCGGGATCGGCCGATTCGCGGGCATCACCCACGCGGCCGGATCGAATGGCTGCCAGGTCGCGTGATGCGGGTCGGTTGGTGGAAATGGATTACCTGGCTGACGCGAGTTGATGTAATCAACTTCCGCCTGCGACATCGGCAACCCGAGCGTCGCGACCATCTCCGCGACCTCGGCTTCGGTCGCTCCTCGCTTCGGCTTGGCAGAAGTGAACACCGTTGACCAGTCAATCACGGGAGAAACTCCGGGTGTAGTCGGATTGTCGTTGTGAACCCCACTGGTACTCAACACCACGGACAAGGTAGAATGCGTTCGTGGATTTTTTCGAGGAACTACCATGATCGAACTGACCGAAGAGCAGGCCCAAGCACTGGAACAACAGCAGGTTCCGCTGCAACTCATCAACCCGCACACGCGCGAGGTGTTCGTCCTGATCCGCAAGAACGTCTACGACCTCACCTGCTCCATTGTTGGGGGTGGTAAGGGGAAACCCTGGGACGACGAGGCCGACAACGATCTCATTCGGAAGGACGCATGAACCGTGGCGATGTCGTCGAGGTCAACTGGCCGTACAGCGATTTGTCGGGGACGAAGCTGCTTCCGGCTGTCGTTGTCCGCTCCGACTTCCTCACGGGTCTGATTGACGACACGATTCTGGTGAAGATCACTGGCTCCGCTTACGGGGTGCCGGGACGGAGGTTCTCCTCAATCCCGCCGTTGAAACGACCTCCGGGTTGAGTAAAGTTTGCTACGCTTGCTGCTACGATATCCTGACCCGAGACGAAGCCGTGATCGGGCCGGTGGTGGGTTGCCTGTCGCTGGCCGCAATGCAAGAGATCAAGAAGTGTCTGAAATCGGTGCTGGAACTACCGTGACTTCACTTCCCCTCCGCAATCATTGCTCGTAACACCTTGTAGTCGGTCTTGCCGGTGCCGAGCGTGGGGATTTTCTCCACTTGCTTCACATCGTCGAGGCGCATCACGCCGTGGAAGCCTTCGGTTTGCAAAATCGCGTTCGCTTCGCGCAGAGTGATCGGTTCAGTGGTGAAGAGCACAATGCACCGGCCTGTGGGTGTATCCACTCCTTCCACCGCAACACGCGGACCCTGATCGGTCGCCGGGAACTTGCGCGCGAAGGGTTCTTCCAGCGCTGGAAGCGAGATCATTTCGCCGCCAGCTTTCAGGAAGCGCTTCAGCCGCCCGCGGAAGACTATCGCGCCGACTTCGTCGAGTTCGCCGAGATCGCCCGTGATGTACCACTTCTTCCCGTCAAACTCCGCGAACGGTTGCGGACCGTCGTAGCCGATGTAGCCGGGGAAGATCGTTGGTCCCGCAACGTGAAGCATCCCCATTTGCCCGCGCGGCAACACCGCGTTGGTGTTCAGGTCGGTCGCACAGACATCAACGCCCGGCAGCGGCTCGCCCATCGTGCCCAGTCGCACGCGGCCCGGCCGGTTGACCGCGACAACCGGCGAGCATTCCGTGATGCCGTAGCCTTCGAGCGCCTCGGCTTGTGGCGCGAGTTGCTTCACCTTGTCGAAGACTGCCTGCGGGCACTTCTCGGCTCCCATGAGGAACAGTCGCACGCAATCGAGATCGCCCGGCTTGGCTCGTTCGAGAATGTAGTTCACGAATGTCGGCGTGCCGGCGACGATCGTCGTCTTGTAGGAGATGATTTTGCGAATCAGAGCGCCCGCGTCGGTCGGGTCCGGATGGTGAACCATGCGAAGCCCGGTACACAGCGGGAGCAACCCGACAACATTCAGCCCGAAGCTGTGGAACATCGGCAGGAAGCTGATCGCGCTGTTGTGCCGAGACAGTTGAAGCGCCTGGAGTGCTGCTCGCTGATTGAACAGAAGATTATTGTGCGTGAGCGGAACGGCCTTTGGCGCTTTCTCACTGCCGCTGGTGAACAGCACCACGGCCGGTGTGTGTGGATCGCGCGGAAGACGATTCAGAAGGCGTTTCTTCACCCAGCCGCCGAAGTAGCGCACGGAAACTAACCGACGGAGCAAGCCGAGTTTGCCGAAACTCGCTCGCACGTCTTCCAAGAAGAGATACTTTGCGCCCGGCACCTGCACCTGTGTGCGGTCGATGAACGTCTTCGAGGTGACGACGTGAGTCAGTTCCATGAGCTTCGCGGCGTGCGTGAGGTTTGCTGGGCCGGTCGTCCAGTTCAGTAACACCGGCAACTTCCCCGCGAGCAACAGCCCCACAAGCGCGATGTCGCACGCTGCGGACGCGGGGAGCATCAACCCGACGTGGGGCGCTTCGATCGCGCGGAACCGAGAAGCCATCGCCCACGCCCCGACGACGAACTTCTCGTAAGTAACCCCTCCTGCCAGGTCGTCGGCCACGATCACTTCATTGGGTCGCGCGAACGCTTGATTCAAGACCGCTTCGGGAACAATTTCGCCCGTCACGGAAAGCGGAGTGTCATCGGGTGGAAGATCGAACCAGCCAGCGGGAGGAGGCTTGGGAGGCGCGCTTTCGTGCAAGCCCTCCGCGAGCGCCCACAACCCGCCGAGTGTGGTGGGTACCGTGTCGCTGCTGAATCCGAATCGCCGTTCCACTGCCAGAGCAACATCCATTGCGTCGATGCTGTCAATGCCCAGTTGCACAATGGTCAGGTCTGGGTTGTTCTCCTCCGGAGCAAGCGGCCTCTTGAGTTTCTCCTCGATGAGGTGTGCGACCGCGACTTTCGTTTCGGGCTTCACCTTCGAGAGATCGAATGTTTCCGTGGTCTCGACCGGCTGCGGGTACTCGTGCGTTCGCGACCCGAACAGGAAGTGCCTCGGAACGAAGGTCGGTTGCTCTCGTGGCATATCCGCGTTGTACCACTGTTCGAGCCAGCGATTCACGGCCTCGCGAGCGGGAGCGGGGCGTTCTTCCGGGCCGAAGGCTTCGAGCGTGACGGTGACTTTGCGTCTCGGCGCGAAGAAGAAGAGATTCGCGGCCCACAGTCCCAGCCCGCGGAGGAAGCCTTTGAGGAGCGACGGCTGACCGTCTGCCCAGCTAAACATGCTGCCATAGAGTCCGCGCGTGCGAACCAGCACCACGGTCACCTCAGGAACCGCAGCGAGTACGTCGGCGGCCGTGCGCGCTCCCCCGAGCCGCTCAACGCCGTCACGTTCAAGTCGGCCACTCGGCCAGAGGATGACGTTCTGCCCAGCGCGCAAAGTAGCAATCACTTCTCCGACCGCGGCCTCCGCGCGCTGTTTATCCTCCGCGCTGGCCTTCACGATATCGGGCATGTAAATTCCGCGCAGGATCCACGCCAGAGGAGCAAAGAGCGGACTGCGGAAGTTCGTCTCCAACAAGAGTGGCCTCATGCGGAAGTAAGGCCAGAGGCGCACGAGTAAGTTCGGCGGGTCGGTGAACGCCGGGTGATTGGGCATGATGAGATACGGACCGGGCTTCTTCAGCACCTTTTCGATGCCAACGAGTTGCACCTTGTAGCGAAGCGCGAGTAACACTCGCGTCACCGCCCAGAGCATCCACTGAAGCAGCCAGAACATGATCGTCTCCCGTCAATTCCCTTGCTGAATAGGCTATTGACACTCCCTCGTGCGAGTGGGAACGTGGGCGCAATTGGTTTTCAAAAGCGGAGGCTGTGTCATGCGTGCGGTTGTGTTCGGTCTGGTCGCGGTTTGTCTGGTTGGTCTATCGTCTACTACACAAGCAGCGGACGACAACAAGGAACTTATCATCGGCACCTGGGAGATCACCTACAGCGATACGAAGGACATCCCCGTTGGCACAAAACTCGAGTTCACCGCCAACGGCAAGGTGAAGTTGACGATCACGGTCGAAGGAAAGGAAATCACCGTGGACGCTGGCGGCTACAAGATCGAGAAGGACATCTTCACACTCACCGGTAAGGACGGAAGCAAAAGCGACAAGGGCCGCATCTGCCTGCTGAATAAAAGCTCATTCGTCCTCAACGACGAGATCGAAGATATGCTCCTGGTGCTCAAGCGCGTCAAGAAGAAGTAGAGGTCAGAGGACAGAAATCAGTTATCAGTGATTAGTCATCGGTAATCAGTAATCGGTAATCAGTAATCGGTAATCAGTAATCAGTCA
>JAKEEV010000993.1 GCA_022616395.1 Planctomycetia bacterium
GCTGGCGAAGCGACTGGGGTTGGAGATCCGTGTGGCGCACTACCCGCCGTACTGCTCGAACTCAATGTCCACTAATGAACTCTCGTTATAGTTTCCCCGCCAATAACTATCGGCGATGATTGCGGGTTGGTCAAGTCAGTAGGTTTAAACACCTTTCACCGATGAAAGCGAAAGTGAGGGCTGTACGATGCGTGCGCTTGGCTTGGTCGCTTGCCTCTTCTGCGCACTCTCCGCAGGTTGCGCGAAGGAAAAGGACTCTGACCCTTCTGGAACAAGCCCGCCAGTATCGCCCGGCAACGAGGGTTTTGAGAAGTGGACGGCGCGGGAATTGTTCGACGCCCACAAGATCGGCAAGGACGTGAACGGCAAGAGGGTGGAAGTAACCGGATGGGTGAGAGCTTCGGAATCTGATCGCGCGCAGTTGCCTAAGATCGTGTTCGAAGGGGACGATTCCATAGGTCACTTTGAGGTTTTCTTTTACGGGAAGGTGACAGAAGAGATTAAGAGAGGTGATACCGCGACAGTGCGAGGAACCGTCAGCGCCAAGAGCGGAACGCTGACGGTCAAAGAAGCGAAGTTGATCGAAGTCAAGCCGGGGAAGGCAAGAGAGAAGAAGCCGTAGTCAGCCATCAGCCGTACTGATCCGCGATCTTCCGCCGAGATTCCTCGCGGGGATCGCACTTGATGTAATGCTTCGCGGCCACACCTAACGAATCCCCGATTGCGTCAGCAGCCGCTTGAGCGCTGCCTGTCTCGCGCGCTATCGCGGTCGCGTGTGTGGTTCTCAGAGCGTGCGGTGTCCAGGGTTCACAGCCCGCCAGCCCACACGCACGCTTCACACAGTTGGAGTAGTAGGCGCGGAGGATCGGGAATAACCTCGCGTCGGCTGGCTTGCCGTCCAGGTATGCCGCGAGGATCGCTTGCGCTCGCGGCCCGACCCACCTCCGCGCCGGCTTATTCTCGTGATGCGCCTTCCCACCATCGGCCACAGTGTACAGCCACACGGACCCGGATCGGTCTAGGTCACACGGTCTCAGCGCACACAATTCTCCCGGTCTCATTCCGGTCAACCGCTGAACTTGAATCATCGCCGCCAGCATTTCCCGCCGCTCTGGGTCTGGTACAACCCGATTGAGCACCGGATGTTCCC
>JAKEEV010000994.1 GCA_022616395.1 Planctomycetia bacterium
CTTGTGGTCGATGAAGTGCAATCGGGCATGGGTCGCACGGGCAAGATGTGGGCGGTGGAGCATTACGGAGTCGAGCCGGACATTGTGTGTAGCGCGAAGGGCATCGCCAGCGGAATGCCCCTGGGCGCGATCATCGCGAAGGCAAACGTGATGGACTGGCCGCCCGGCAGCCACGCGAGCACCTTCGGCGGCAACCCGGTCAGTTGCCGAGCCGCACTCGCAACCATTGAGTTGCTCGAACGCGAATACATGGCCAACGCCACCGCGCGCGGCGAACAACTCCGCGCTGGATTGCGGAAGCTCGCGGAGAAGTACAGCGCGCTTTCTGGCGCCCGCGGGCTGGGACTCATGACCGCAGTCGATCTTCCTTCGGCCGCGACACGCGAGAAGGTGATTCAGACCGCCTTCGGTCGCGGCCTGCTGCTGCTTGGCTGCGGTGAAACGGCCATCCGCTTCTGCCCGCCGCTGTGTGTCAGCGCGTCGCAAGTGGAAACAGCGCTCACGATCCTCGATGGTGTCCTGGGCGCAGTGGAACCGGCCAAGTTCCCACCCACGACCGCCAACGCAGCCCCAAGAGGCACTCCAACCGGAGCGTGAACGAGTGTTCCTGGCGCTCCGACAAATCGCGGCAAGCCCTGGCATCTGGAATGTCGGGACCACACAATAGGTGCAATGGGTTCTCGCATCCTCACCAGCCAGGACGCACCATGTACCGAGCTGGACTTGTGTTCGCGTGTCTGTTCGCCACCGCGGGCTGGGCGACCGCAGCGTCGCCGAATCCGGAGGATCTCGCCATCCCACCGGCGGTTCAGGAGAAGGCCAAGGAACTGGTGCAGCAACTGGGAAGTGAGGAGTTCGCTGAACGCGAGAACGCGCAGCAGGAACTGGCGGAGATGGGCCGACTCGCCCGCCCAGCCTTGCTCGAAGGCGTGAACACTGACCCCGATCCCGAAGTTCGACTCCGCTGCGCTCAGCTTCTGCCGAACGCCACCGCGCTGGACATCAAGGCCCGCCTCGACACCTTCCTGGCCGATACCGAAGGCAAGTACGAACACGACCTGCCTGGCTGGAAGGAATTCCGCGCTGCGGTCCGCGGCGAATGGATCATGCTCGGGTACACCTTTGCCGGCGACCGATCACTGGACAAACCCGCCCGGCAGGTGTTCGCGGACCTGATGTCCACACCCGAGAACAGGCGGCTGGTGGTGGCGATTGACGGACCGGAATCTGAATTCTACCAACTCGTCGCGGACCGCCGAGTGGAACTGTACAACCGGAAGTACGGACGCATCGTCGGGATCACCCGCCGCGACCCGTCGCTCGAAGACGTGACCACTCTGCTGTTCGCCGAGAGTCTGCTCCCCACTCTGATTCCACGAACCACTTCCATCAGCACCCTGGTCACCACGTCGGGCTTCATCACCGCCGCCCGCGCAACGGACGAAAAAGCAAAGGCGTATCGCGCGATCGCCAGCGCGTGGTTCGACTCGCGGAATGATCCGCGCGACCTGTACTACGGCATGACCATCGCAACGAATCTGAACCTGCCCGAACAGACGTGTCGGATCGCAGTGCGGCTCCTCACCGCGCCAGGAGCTTCGGCCAGTTACCGCGGACGCGCTGCGGTCAACCTCATTAACCTCGGCAACGAAACACATCTCCCGGCTTTGGACAAGGCGATGACCGACGACGGGGTGATCTACACCGTTCGCATCTCGACCGTGAAGAACGGCAAGGCGGAAGTGCAAACCTTCGGCGTTCAGATTCGCGATGTGGCTCTGGCCGTCTCGATCGTGTTGACGAAGCAGAAACTGGAAGACTACGGCTTCGTGGATCGCTACGCGAACAATTCCAGCTACACGAATCGACCATACGCCTACACCCGGTACTACTTCCCCGACGACGCGGCTCGCAAGGCCGCGTTCGCGAAGTGGTGTAAACGGCGGAAGGCCAACCCGGACGAATAAGTCCGGGTGAGAGCATCGGACCACGCTCTCGGCGCGGCCCCTTCAAGCCACGAATGGTCCGCGGACCACCCACGAGCCGATCTTTTGAGTATCCGAGAACAAACTATACAATTATGCGCATTCGGGTGACTTTCGTCGCGGCGCAAATGGGCAAGATTGCCAACTTGGGGGTCAGATTGCCAACTGGTGTGTGTGGCAATGTTGGCAATCTTGGCAATCTGCATCCCGTTTGAACGACACCACACCTACCAACCGAGCAGGAATCAGTTACTAAAATCGCCTTCATGCCAACAGTTCTTGTTACCGGCGGAGCGGGTTTCATCGGCTCAAACTTCGTTCGCCACTTGCTTACAAGCGACCCGGCCGTTTCGGTCATCAACTTTGATGCGCTCACCTACGCGGGCAATCTCGCCAACCTCACCGACCTCGCCACTCACCCGCGATACACCTTCATCAAGGGCGACATCACCTCGCGTGCCGACGTTCGCAGCGCGATGCAACGCGGCGTGACCGACGTGATTAACTTCGCAGCGGAAAGTCACGTTGATCGCAGCATCATGGACAGCGGGCCATTCGTTCGGACCAACGTACTCGGCACGCAGGTGCTTCTCGATGCCGCCCGCGAGTTCAACGTGAAGACATATGTGCAAGTCAGCACGGATGAAGTATTCGGAAGTCTCGGCCCGACTGGTTACTTCACCGAAGAGACCCCGCTACACCCGAATAGCCCATACTCCGCGAGCAAGGCTGGCGCGGATCTGTTGGTGCAGGCGTATCAGCACACGTTCGGCCTGCCGGCGGTCATCACGCGCTGCTCGAACAACTACGGACCGTACCAGTTTCCCGAAAAGATCATTCCGCTGTTTATCACCAACCTGCTGAACAACGAACCCGTGCCGGTTTACGGAGACGGTCAGCAAGTGCGAGACTGGATTCACGTTCTCGATCATTGCCGCGGAGTCGAAGCTGCTTGGCGGAAGGGAAAGTCCGGTGAGGTGTACAACTTCGGCGGCCGGTGTGAGATGCCGAACCTCGCCCTCACGAAACTCCTCTTGCGTCTGCTCGGCAAACCGGAATCACTCATTCGCTATGTCGCGGATCGCCCCGGCCACGACCGCCGGTATGCCATCGACTGCGCGAAGGCCGAGCGTGAACTCGGTTGGTCGCCGCAAGTGAGTTTCGACGCCGGCTTGCGGGAAACAATCGCGTGGTATCAGGCGAACGCGGAGTGGGTCTCGTCGATCAAGACCGGCGCGTACCGCGCGTATTACCAGAAGCAGTACGGGAAGTTGTAGGCGAACCCCGCCCGCGTGGGCGGGGGGTTTGGGTACCCGCCGCCCTCGCGGGCGGGGTTCGCCGGAGGCAATCCATGTCGATTCGTGGAGTGATTCTGGCGGGCGGCAAGGGGACCCGCATGGGTGAACTGACGCGTGTGACCAACAAGCACCTCTTGCCGGTCGGTCCGTGGCCGATGGTCTATCACCCGCTGAAGAAGCTCACCGGTGCTGGACTGCAAGAAATCTTGCTTGTCTCGGGCACCGAGCACATGGGCGACTTCGTGGAGTTGCTTGGTTCGGGCCGCGATCACGGCTGTCGGCTGACTTATCGCGTGCAGGATGAAGCCGGCGGGATCGCGCAGGCGTTGGGTCTTGCCGAACACTTCTGCACGGGCAGCCGGGCGTGTGTGTTGCTCGGCGACAACATCTTCCGCGATCCACTCGTGCCGCTATTGGAAAAAGCGAACTCGCGGTCCGACTGGGCGTGGGTGGGCTTGAAGCAAGTGCCCGACCCGCAGCGCTATGGCGTGGCGGAACTTCAAGGGGACCGACTCCTCGGCATCGAAGAGAAGGCGGCGAAGCCCAAGAGCGACTTCGCGGTGGTGGGGATTTACATTTACCCGCCGGATGTGTTCGGCATCATCAAGACGCTCAAGCCGTCCGGCCGCGGCGAGCTGGAAATCACCGACGTGAACAACCACTACCTGAACCAAGGCCGGCTCGGTCACTTCACGCTGGAAGGCTACTGGACCGACGCCGGCACACTCGACAGCCTCGACTACGCCAACGAGCTTGTACGAAAAGAACCGCCGCGCTTCTGAGCAGTAATCAGTAATCAGTCATCAGTCATCAAGTCGGAAGAGGTTCCTTGCCTGATGACTGATGACTGATTACTGATTACTGCTCACTGCTCACTGATTACTGCTCACTGCCACTACAGAAGTCCGTGGTGGCCCAAATAGCGCTCGGCGTCGAGGGCGGCCATACAACCGGTGCCCGCGGCGCTGACCGCTTGCTTGTAGTAGTCATCCGCCACATCTCCGGCCGCGAAGACGCCTTCCACGCTCGTGTAAGTGCGGCCGAGCGTCGTCCACTTGATGTAGCCCGACGCGGTGAGTTCGACTTGCCCTTCGAGGAAGCCGACGTTCGGCGTGTGGCCAATCGCGAGGAATAAGCCGCTGGCGGGTAGTTCATACTTCTCGCCGCTCTTGTTGTTTTTCGCGCGGATGCCGGTCACGCCGGCCTTGTCGTCTCCGAGAACTTCATCCACTTCGGTGTGCCAGCGAAACTCGATCTTGGGATTGGCAAATGCCCGATCCTGCATGATCTTGCTGGCGCGGAGGACATCGCGACGCACGAACAGGTGAATCTTGCTGCCGAACTTCGTGAGGTACGCGGCCTCCTCCACGGCCGAATCCCCCCCGCCAACCACCACAATAGGTTTATCCTTGAAGCGCGGCAGTGCGCCGTCACACACGGCACAGGCGGAGACGCCGCGATTTTTGTACTTCTCTTCGCTCGGCAAGCCGAGATAGTTGGCCCGCGCGCCGGTGGCGAGGATGAGCGTGTGCGATTGCACGCTCTGGCCATCGTGAGCGGTCAGCGTGAACGGTCGCTTCTTCAAGTCCACCTTCACGATGTCTTTCGACTCAATGCGAGTGCCAAAGTTCACCGCCTGCTGCCGCATCAGAGCCATCAACTCCGGCCCGTTGATGCCGTGAGTCGGTTGCGGCTTGTTCGCCGAAACCCAGTAGGGGAAGTCCGGGTCATCCGGCTTCAGCGCGGTCTTCAGATACTCTCGCGTATCGCCCGCGGGCCAGCTCGGGAAGTTCTCGACTTCCGTCGTCAGCGCGAGCTGCCCCAGGGGAAGCGTGCCGTTGGTCTTGTTGACATTCGAGTAGGGATTACCCTGAAAGACCAGCGGCTTGATGTTGGCGCGCGCGGCGTAAATGGCGGCTGTCCACGCGGCCGGGCCGGAACCGATAATGACAACGTTTTCGGGCATGGCTTCTCGCTAGTCATTAAGTCATTGGTCATTCGTCAGTGAGGCAATTCTTACCGCGAACGGTGTCGTCACCCCTGATCGTCCTGCTATTCTAGATACGCGCCCGGCCGTGTCCCAATAGGTGACACGTTCGCGTCCGATAGGCAAATGGCCATGACGAATGACCAGTGACGAGCGACAGCCAACGATGCACGAGCGACTGACCCACTTCCGTGAAATCCTGCGATACGTGCCCCGGTTCCGCGACCGGGTGTTCGTCATCGCCATCGACGGAGCGGTGGTCGAAGATGACAACTTCCCGAATCTGTTGCTCGACATTGCACTGTTGCGCAGCCTGAACATTCGCGTGGCTCTGGTTCACGGAGCGGCCCACCAGATTAAACGCTACTCCGAATTACTCAAGATCACTCCGTCGGACGTAAGCGGCACCGGGATCACCGATCGAGACACGCTGCAAGTGGCAATTACCGCGGCCAACCGCGTGACTCACGAAATTCTCGAAGGGTTATCGGCCAACGATCTGCGTGGGAGTTGTCCCAACGCCGTGGTTGCACACCCGGCCGGCATTCTCGGTGGTGTCGATCACCAATTCACAGGCAAGGTTGAACGCGTCGATATGGTTCTGCTTCAAACGCTTCTGGAACATGACATCATTCCGGTGATTCCTCCCCTCGGGATCGATGGTACGGGAAATACGTTCCGCCTGAACTCGGACGCGGTCGCGGTGGAAGTGGCGAAGGCTCTGCGCGCGGTGAAACTCATCTACCTCAACACCGATGGCGGCATCCGAGATGCAAAGGGCGTTGTTCGCCAGATGACCGTGCAGGAGGGGGACGCATTTCTGAAGAAGCAGCGCGCGGAGTTGACGCCGGAGACAGTGACCAAGCTTTCGCACGCGGTTCGGGCCGGCAAGGAAGGAGTCGAGCGCGTTCACATCATCGACGGCCGAGAGCAGGAGGGACTACTCGGTGAAGTGTTTTCCAACGAGGGAATCGGCACGCTGATTTACGCCAACGAGTATCAAGCGATCCGCGCGGCACAGAAGAAGGACGTGCGCGCGGTTCACAGCCTGATTCAGCAGGGCGTTCAGAACGACGAACTGGTGAAGCGCACGCGCTGGGAGTTAGAGAAGATCATCAGCGATTACTTTGTGTTCGAGGTGGACCGCAATCCGGTCGCGTGTGCCGCGTTGCACATGTATCCCGAACAGAACATGGCGGAGTTGGCGAGCGTCTTCGTTGATCCGCGATACGAGAACCAGGGCATCGGCGCGAAACTCATCAACTACACCGAGACCGTAGCCCGCGGGCGCGGGATCGCGAAACTCTTCTGTCTTTCGACGCAGGCGGTGAATTACTTCGTGCAAAAGGGCGGGTACAAGCTCGGTTCGCCTGAAGACCTGCCGCCCACCCGCCGGGAGAAGTACGAACAGCACGGCCGCAAATCGCAAGTGCTGGTCAAGGCGCTGGCGTAGTGTGGGAAATCTCGGCGGGCTTACGCCGCGCCGTTCGCCAATCTGTGCCGGTTATTCCGCCTGTGCTGGTCATTCGCACAATCCTCACGTCTCACACTGTCGTTCGCTTCCCACTTCGGTCATCACGGCACCCGATAGCTTCTTTCAGAGCCGCGACCGTCAGGGAGCGATCTTGGCTTTGCGCTCCCTGACGGTCGCGGCTCTGATTTGTGCCACTCGGCAAGCGGCACCTACTTTTGAAGTAGGTCCGGCGAGCCGAGCCGGACTCTAACTCGTGCCGCTCGGCAAGCGGCACCTACCAAAGTACCTCAATGACCACGTTTTACCTTCTGCCGCCGCGGGCCTGTCTGGAAGAGGCGGTGAGCGGGCTTTTCGGCAAGCTATTGCCAGGTCTGCCGCTGCCGGCAGACATCTGGGAGACGCTCGTGAGTCATCTTGTGTCCGTTGCGCGCTGGCCGGAAGTCGTTTTCGTTCCGCGTGATGAGCTTCCCGAAAGCGAATTGCCCGTAGCTCTGGCGGAAGCCTTCGGCGCGGAAGCGGGCGACCGGGTAGTTGAGGTAAGTCTCGCTCGAACCGCGCGCGAATGGATGATTCCGGCTGGCATGTCCGGAGTTGCCAGAGCGCGATAAGATGGGGTTATCACACACCAAGAAAAAAGTGCTACGTTATGACTGACCCCACTGCATCAGACGACGACTGGAACGACCTCGCACGCGAACTGGGCGTGGACAAGTCCACCCCACCGCCCCTCCCTCCGCCTACAGTCAACGACACGCCTAGCGAGTCCACCGAAATCCAACCAGGCGCGGACGAAGGCACCGCCGACGCGGACTTCGCCACTGACTTACCAGATTCGGGCGAACTGGAAGCGGAACCGAGCGATTCCGCCATCGACGAGGAATTCGACGACGCGGAGGAATCGCCCGTTGGTGAGGCGGGTGCGCAGGGAGACGCCGAACACCAACTGGCCACCGGTCGGAAGCGTCGGCGTCGGCGTCGGCGTCGGCGCAAGAGCGGTCAGCCCGCCGAGGCGACACAGGCAGGAACCGCTCCGGTCGAGACGGGCGAAGACGAAGCCGAGGAGTTGACCGAAGCCGAGCCAACAGAAGAGAGCGAGTTCGACGCGATGGAAGACATGGAGAAGGAACTCGTCCCGCTGGCGGCCGAGGAGGACACGGCCAGCGAGGCGCTTCGCGAATTGATCGCGACCTGGAACGTACCGTCATGGGATGACATCGTGAGTGGGCTGTACCGGCCTGAACGCTAACCTCGCTTCCACAACCCACGGGGAGGGTTGACATGGCGGATGCCATTATTGACGTGGTCGGCGTGGACGAACTTCCGCTGATCGTCGAGATGTATAACCAGATCTTCCGGCCGACGAAGACTGTCGAGTCGTTCCGTCGCCGATATTTGGGGCGGTACAACGTGCTTCAACTCGTTGCGCGTGTGAAGGACAAGCCCGCGGGGTTCTTCCTGGGCTTCGAGTTGAAGCCGGACACGTTCTTCGCGTGGTTTTACGGCGTGTTGTCCGAAGCCCGGCGAATGGGCATCGGTTCGCAGTTGATGGAAGCGGCTCACAGTTGGGCGACAGCTCACAACTACGAAACGATGCGGCTGGAATGCCACAACAGCCACCGCCCGATGTTGCACCTGGCGATTGAACTTGGCTACGACATCGTCGGCATGCGCTGGGACGCCGACCGCGGAGACAACCTCATCGTCTTCGAGAAAAGCCTCACCGGTGGAAGATAGCCGAGTGAACCTTGCCGATTCTTTTTGTTCGCTTGTCGATGTTTTAGCCCCGGAGGGCAACGCCGTGAAGGATTTATACTGTTAGTGGAGTTGGGGTTGGCGTCGTTGGGAGGATAAGCGAGAAGAGCCAGATTCCCCCA
>JAKEEV010000995.1 GCA_022616395.1 Planctomycetia bacterium
ACAGGCAAGATCGCGGTGAAGGTCATCAATCACTTCGGCGACGAGGTGCTCAAGGTCTACCCCGTTCCGGCGAATAACGGGGTGAAGGCGAAGTAACCCGTTCCGGCGGGCTGTTCGGACACAACTCCGAGGAGCAACGATGAAACGCCAACTGCGGAACGACAAGCTTCTTGAAACCGTCGAGAAGATTCGCCAGCGCATCCTGGAACGATTCCCCGACGCCGGGTTAGCTCAGGTCGCCGCCGAGATCATCCAGATCACGCGGGATGCAATCAGCCGCGCCGAGGCGATTAGCCGACCGAACCTGTGGATTCGTGGCGGGCAGATTCTCTTGCTGCTCATCGCCGTCGCGGGCGTGGTCGTCTACACGCAAACGCGCACTGACCAGAAACCCCTTTTGCAAACCGTCTTGGAGTTCCTCGACGTGACGAAGGGCAGCGCCGCGATCCTCGCGGCAACTGCTATCTTCCTCTTCACACTGGAAACGCGTCTTAAGCGTCGCCGCGCTCTTCAAGCGGTTCACGAATTGCGAGCGATGGCGCACCTGATCGACATGCACCAACTCACGAAAGACCCCGACCAGCTTGGGCATCCGACCGAACCGATTATCGTCGGCGGGCAACCGATGGACGCCGAGGCGATGGGCCGTTACCTGCACTATTGCACCGAACTTCTCGCGATTGTGAGCAAGGTAGGCCAACTGTATGTGCAGGATTTCCCCGATACAGCGGCGGTTGCCGCGGTTGACCAATTCGAGAACTTGGCAACGGGGCTGTCGAACAAGATTTGGCAGAAGCTCATGATCCTCGGTCGCATCCGCTCCGACGCCGAGACCAGCCCAGCCAATGATCCGCCGGCGACAACCCTTCCTGCTCTCGACCCTGATCCCGACCGAAACGAAATGGCTTCGCGTCAATCACAAGATGCGCTGCCCGGTGTGCGGGAAAGCGGACTGGTGCCTCGTCGCGACTGACAAGAGCGCGGCTATCTGCCCGCGTACCGAATCGCCGAAACGCTGCGGGGATGCCGGTTACCTGCACAAGCTCACCGACACGCCGCGACCGCGAGAACCTCGTCGTGTGACCATCCCAACCCGCACAGCGCCGCCGGACCCGTCCGCGCTCGCAACCAGCTACCAACAGGCCGCGACCGCAGAACGCCTGACCGCGTTCGCGGCGGAACTTGGCGTCAGCGCAGCGAGCCTGACCGGACCGGCCGCGAACGAGGGGAAGAAGACCGGGACGGATGACCGCGACGAGGGAAATCGCTTGGCGGATTGCTTGGCGTTTTTCGAGCGCAAGCAATCCGCCAACGTGGACTTCTGTGGACTATCTGACAGCGACGCCAACGAGCAGAAGAATCACCCGAAAACGCTGGAAAACACAAGGAACGGGAGTGTATCGGAATCGAACCGACAGCGAGCGTTGTTCACACCCGCCACAGGTTTTGAAGACCTGGGCCATCACCAGATGTGCAAACACCCCCTCGAAGGTGAAGCAATCCCTTCGACGTGTGCATTGTCCCAATTCGCGCACAAAGCGACAACCCGGAATGCGGCAGTTTCAACCGTTCGCCCGCAAGCG
>JAKEEV010000996.1 GCA_022616395.1 Planctomycetia bacterium
CTCGGCTTCGGGTTCGGACTCATCAGCCTGCTCATCACCGCTGCACTTCAACTGAAGAAATAACCCCCACGGCAAAGTGCAGTCTCCAGAACGGTCTACCCCATCTCGCGTCATTTGGGTATTGTGATGAAAAGTGATTCGTCCTCCTGGCGTTCCGACATGTACTCCAGTACGATTGCAATTCCTGATGAAATCCCAGGTCTGCCGCCAGAGGCAGTAAAAGGCCTTCGGCAAAATGTCGTTGCTGCCGATCAGACACTCAAGACCGAAGCCAACAAACTCCCAAATCACAACATCGCGGCCAAGTGGATTGTTCCTGAATCAAGAGACAGCACACTCAGTGTGCCCGTTGAACTCGAACTTGAACTTGGGCAAGTTCACTCCACGGTTCCCGTGTCTGAGCAGGTTCTCGCCTCGCCGGAACAAACACGCAAGTTGTTGCGGAACGGCCTCTGGTGGCTCGTCACTCGCTTCGCTGAGAAGGAGCAGGAAAAAATCCTGCTCCTTGCCGAGGAGATCAAAGAGGCTTCCCTGGTAACGGAGCAGTAACGTGGCCAAATCGCCTTCCGAGAAGATCGTGGAACTCGCCCAACAAGTCGCCACGCACTTCCCCCTGTTCGAGTACCGCCTGGAAGAACTCAAGGAGGATGTCGAGCAACTCGAACAACGGGTGCAACAGCTCGAAACGAATCAAAACACCTCGAATCAGCGGATCACCGCAGTCGAACAGCGCTCTTCCAGTTTGGAAAAGACCTCCGATCGCGGGTGGCAGTTGTGGCTTGCGGCTCTGGGTTTCGGGTTCGGACTCATCAGCCTGCTCATCACCGCTGCACTTCAACTGAAGAAATAACCCCCACGGCTCGTCTACGAATATCACCCAACGCTCGCGGTCCACTACGGTCGCCAAGAATGCCCATTTCGCCAGACGCGGCGGAAACTCATCTCGACAGCGTTCGTTCCCTCACGCTATCTCCGAAGGTAATTCCTCACGGAGTTCGCGTATGAGCCGTCTCGCCGCGTTCGCGTTTGCCGCGCTATTCTCCGCGGGCTGTATGCACGATGGCGAGTGGTCGGTTCGGCGCGCTCTGGGGCTGGATGGCGGATTCCCGCGCGCAAAGAACGTACCGGCCGCGCAGTTCGCCACTGCGGAGCGAGTCGAGACGCTCGGCCGCAAGATCATCGCTCAGAACACATTCACCGGAATCGAACCGCTGTTTCACACCATCGGGGTGAAGGAATCGGTGCTGTTCCATCGCGGAACGGAAGAATTGTTCATCAGCGAGGGGCTTGTCGCGAAGTGCAAGACAGATGGCGAACTGGCAGCGCTGTTGTGCGCGGAACTGGGGCAGATGATGGCCGAGAAACGCGCTGCGAAAGCTGTTGGCCGCGACACCGACCCGATTCCCGATACCGGCTTCGGAGGCGGACCGCTGTTCCCCGGCGGATCGGCCTATGATGCGGGCCGACAAGCAGAACTCGGTTACCACGAGAAGAAATACCCGCGCGGAGCAAACCACCTGGAAGCCGCGGACGCCGCGAAGCTCTCACGCGAGTTGCTCAAGGGCGCAGGCTTCGACCCAACGGAGATGGACAAGGTGGAACCGCTCTTGAAGCAATCCGACCGCGGCGAGAAGCTCCGCAAACAGTTCGGCGGCACCGGAGCGCTACCGAAATGGGAGAAGTGACCGGCCCTTGTCGCTTTCCCTCTTCGGTGTTAGGGTGCGGATGCATCCCCGGTTGTTCCGAGGCTTCCGCACATGGCTCGTGAACCGATCCCGACGTGGTGCTTTGCTCTGGTCGTGGTGCGAAAGGGCGAGCGGTTCTTGCTCGTTCACGAACGCAAACACGGTCAGTTGTGGTATCTGCCCGCCGGTCGAGTTGAGCCGGGCGAATCGTTCCACGATGCCGCGGTTCGCGAGACGCTCGAAGAAGCTGGTATCCCGATCCGAGTCACCGGAGTGATTCGAGTCGAGCATTCTCCCAGTCCAGCGGGAGCGCGAATGCGAGTGATCTTCCTCGCCGAACCCACCGACAACACCCCGCCCAAGAGCATCCCGGATGAAGAATCGCTCGAAGCCGCGTGGGTGAGCCTCACCGAACTCGCGAACTACGATCTGCGCGGGGATGAAGTCCAGGAACTGTTCGAGTTCGTCTCTCGCGGTGGACCGGTCTTTCCCGCAAGCGTCCTTCAATCCGAAGGCCAGCCGTACCAGGTTGAAGAGTAAAACACATCGCATTCCATCTCTTTCGTCGAGTTTGAGGAGGATTGATGTGTTGATGGTGTTTGTGTCGAAAGGCAGCTAAGACACGACACAAACACCAGACACACCAATCCTCCTCAAACTGCATTCACGCTTGCCACTTTGCGCCGGGGGGGTACTTTTTCAGAACAACCTTTCCGAAACTCTCTCCCTTCTAGGTGAAGCCGTGTCCTGGATACTTCGCGTGTCGGTGGTGTTGGCTCTCGCGGTTGTGGTCGCGTGCGTGCCCGCGTGCAGCAACAAGAAGTCCGACAAGATCAAAATCGGCGTGGTGACCAACTGCACGGACCCGTTCTGGGATCTGTGCGAAGCCGGAGCGATGAAAGCCGGTGAACACTACAACGTGGAAGTGCTCTTCCGACAACCTGAAGGAATGGATGTCGCCAAGCAGATGCCCATCGTCGAGGCGTTCATTCAGCAGGGCGTGAAGGGACTGGCGATCAGCGTGATTGACCCGAAGGGCCAGAAGAAGGACTTAACGCGAATCGCCTCCGAGGTTCCTCTCATCACAATGGACAACGACGCAGATGCCGATACCGGCCGGCTATGTTACGTCGGCGTGGACAACAAGGAAGCCGGTCGCGCGGTGGGTCGGTTGGTCAAGAAGGCTCTGCCCAACGGTGGAATCATCGCCATGTTCATCGGCAGCGAACTCTCCGCCAACGGTCAGGGACGCACTCAAGGCGTGCTGGACGAACTCGCAACACCAGACGCCAACGGCAAGCCGGAAACGCGCACCATCAACGGGCAGGCAGTTGCCGGCAAGCTGTATGGGAAATACTTCCTGATGGACGGAGCGCCGACAACTGACGGCGGGCCAGAGAAGAACCCGCAACAATATCCACACATCATGCTTGGCCGACTGGAGAACGTCCCGGATGTGTGCATGATCGGCCTCTACGCCTACAACCCGCCCGCGATCCTCTCCGCGGCACGCTCCAAGTCGATGGTCGGCAAAATCAAGATCGTCGGCTTCGACGAAAACCCCGTCACGCTCAAAGCGGTTGCCGCCGGTGAGATCGAAGGGACTGTCGTGCAGGATCCTTACAACTACGGCTACAAGTCGGTCGAAGTGCTTGCCGCGGTCGCCCGCGGAGACAAGTCGAAATTGCTCAGTAGCCCGCTGCCGTATCAGGTAGTAACAAAGGACGGAGGAGAAACGCAAACGATCAACGGCCTCACCATCAAGTTCCCGAAGGCGACCGATTACGAGAACACCGTGAAGAGTCAGTTCGCTTCGGTTGGGAAGTAAGAGCGAATCTGGTTGAAGGGTTATCACGTTTGGGTTGCGGGATTGATAGAGTCTTTTAAGACCCCTCCCCTCCGCTCTGACATGACGTAAGGCGTCAGTCTGCGGCGACCTCTCCCCGCAGGAGCGGGGCGAGGTGTTGTGATTGGTCTTCTCGCAAAGCTAATCAAGATTGGCAAAGCCCCCACCTCGCCCCACTCCTGCGGGGAGAGGTCGCCGTAGCGGAACGCTTCGTTCCGCGTAACAGCGGGTGAGGGGTCTTGTTCTGAAACTTTCTCCATGCCTCCACTTCGGCCTCAAGTCACCGGTGCTTCCATTCGGCTTCAAGTCACCGGTGCTCGCAAGCAGTTCCCTGGTGTCCTGGCGCTCGACGGAGTTTCGATCACGCTCGCCGTGGGTGAAGTCCTCGCGGTCGTGGGCGAAAACGGAGCGGGCAAATCCACACTCATGAAGATCGTGGCGGGCGTGTACGATTCGGACGCGGGCGAGATTCAACTCGACGGTCAACCCGTCCGCTTCAAGACTCCCGGAGAAGCCATCCGCGCTGGTGTGAGCCTCATTCACCAGGAACTGAACCTCGCCGAGAATCTCACGGTCACCGACAATCTGTTCCTCGGCCGCGAACTCACCACCGGAGGAGGATTGCGCATCCTCAACCGACGCGAGATGTCGGCACGAGCTTCGGAGTTGCTCTCGCGCGTCGGTTTGCCGGCTTCGCGAGCCTTCGCACGCGTCGAGACACTTCCTCCCGGAGAAAAGCAACTCGTCGAGGTCGCCCGAGCGCTGGGAATGGATGTCCGCGTCCTCATCATGGACGAACCCACTTCCAGCTTGACTCAAAAGGAAACCGAACGGCTCTACGAAGTGATTGACGCGCTCAAATCCACCGGAGTCTCGATCCTCTACATCTCGCATCGACTGGCCGAAGTGAAGCGCGTAGCGGATCGCGTGTGCGTCCTGCGCGACGGCCGCAACGCGGGCGAATTGGCAAAGGCAGACATCACACACGACAACATGGTGCGGTTCATGGTCGGCCGCGACCTCAAACAGTTCTACCCGAAGGTCCATCGGAAGGGTGTTGGCGGCGCGCCTGTACTGAGTGCGCGCGAATTGCTCTTTCGAGGAGGCCCAACCACACCCGCGAGCTTTGAAGTGCGCTCGGGCGAGATTCTCGGCATGGCTGGACTCGTCGGTGCGGGCAGAACGGAACTCTCTGAAGCTATCTTCGGCGTCAGGCACATCACGGGCGGCGAGATTCTCCTCGATGGCAAGCCGCTGAGAGTGCGTTCCCCGCGCGATGCCATCGCTGCGGGCATTCTGCTGGTTCCCGAAGACCGCAGACTGCACGGGCTGGTTCTTCCCGAAAGCGTCGGCTTCAACTTGAGCTTACCGAGCCTCGATCGGCTCGCATCGTGGTTCGGTGTTCGAGTCGGTGCAGAACGTGAGCTACATCGCGACTGGATTGCGCGTCTGCGCGTCAAGACTCCATCATCTGCGCAACCGGCAGCGCTGCTCTCTGGCGGGAATCAACAGAAAGTCGTTTACGGCAAGTGGCTCGCTCGCAATCCGAAGGTGCTCATTCTCGATGAACCGACTCGCGGAGTGGATGTCGGCGCGAAGGCTGAGATTTACGCGCTCATTGACGAACTCGCAGGGCGGGGAGTCGCGGTGTGGATGATTACCAGCGACATGGAAGAATTGCTCGGCATGGCCGACCGAGTGGTGGTGATGCACGAAGGGCACATCGCGGGCGAACTGAGCGGCGAGACTCTGACCGAAGAAGCGGTGATGCAGTTGGCAACCGGGGGGAAACGAACATGACGCGAATTCTTGGCGTCCTCGGACTTCTCATTGTGCTTTATGCCTTGCTGATCGAATCGAACCCGGCAGCGGGAAGCTCGCGGAACCTGATGTATGTCGCCAACATCCAGGGTCGCTACGGAGTGGTGACACTCGCGGCGGCTCTGGTCATCATCGTCGGCGGAATCGATCTCTCCATCGGTTCGGTGGTGGGTTGCTCGGCCGTCATGTTCGGCGTGCTGATGGAGGAAGGTGTTCACCCGTTCGCAGCGGTCGGCTGGACGCTGCTCTTCGGTGTGCAGGTCGGGCTGGTCAATGGGCTGCTCATCACGAAATTGCGACTTCAGCCGTTCCTCGTGACTCTTTGCGGCATGTTCATCTATCGCGGAGAAGCCAGACTCATCGGCGGAGTCGTCAGCCCGGCTCAGGTGATCGATGAGCATCCACACTTTGAACACTCGCTCAACACGCTCACTTACCTCCTGATCGGAAAGAACGAGAAAGGCGCGCTGGTCTTCCCCGCGATGTTCATCCTGCTACTCGTGCTCGCGGTGGTGATCGGGTTCTTCCTGCACCGCACCGCTTATGGCCGTTACTGGTACGCGATCGGGCACAACGAACTGGCCGCCAAGTACGCGGGCGTGAACGTGGATCGACAGCGAACAATCGTCTATGTGATCTGCTCGATGCTCGCCTCGCTCGGAGGCATCTTGTTGTTCCTCGACAGCTCGACAATTCAGGCCGATAGCGCTGGGGCCGGTCTGGAACTCTACGCAATCCTCGGAGCAGTTCTCGGCGGATGCAGCCTCCGAGGAGGAGAAGGAACCGCCATCGGAATGGTGCTCGGAGCAATGGTGCTGCCGGTCCTCGAAACGCTCGTGAGCTTCCGCGGACTGAAGAACAACGTGATCCCCGCCGTCATCGGGCTGACGCTCTTAGTCGGCACCATCGTGGACGAACTGATCCGCCGACGCTCCCGCGTGCATCGTTAGGTACGCTCATGCTTTGTGAAAATGCTTGGCTTTTTTGTTGGAGTCAGAGCTTTAGCCGGTCTGAAAAGCCAGAAGACCGCCTAAAGGCGGGACTCCAACAAAAACCGATGGAAGCCGAGCCGAACAGTCGCCGACGGGCAGAACTGGCTGGTCTGGCGCTTGTGTTTGCCGAATCTGCCGACCGACGCGAACAATGGGAACTCGGACTCAAGGGGTGGAACATGAAAGAGTCAGTAGTTGTGAACGCTTGGCGTGCCGAAGGACGCGCTGAAGGCCAGTCGACAGCTCTCCTCGCGGTTCTTGAAGGGAGGTTCGGGAATGTCCCCGAAGACTGGCGAATGCGATCCGAGCTTGCACCGATCTGGCGAAACTCCAGCAGTGGATCACTGACGCGGTGCGTGCCGACACGCTCGATGCGTTCCGCTCGGCTGCCGGAGTGTGACCGTATCCTCTTCGCTGAAAGAGCTTTGCATAAGGCTTGCGAGAGCCTACTCGAGTGACAACGCGTTGTCACTGGATAGTTGCCCTCTCGCGCCACACCTCAACGAGGAGTGTTTTTCGTCTGGCATTCAAATCGGGCGCTTGATTTCCTGCCCGACCATCCCTACCATCATGCCCATCACCACGGCCGTTGAACTTGCGGCCTCCACACTGTTGCGGTCGCCCTCGGACGGGTGGTCGCGGGTCCGCCACCGCGAGCCGGTGGCAGGCACGGTTGCCGGTCCCTCCACCTGAACACGGCCGGAGGCGACGATGGGGAGGAAAAAGGTGGATGCCTCCGTTCTCACCCTCACCCCACTTCGTGCAGCGCGGCTCTATCGCCTGCTCACGCTTCTCGGGAATGGCCCACAGACTCGGAGCTTCCTGCTTCGACGCCTCCGGCTCGATGTCCGCGGATTCTACCGCGACCTGGAAGCGCTGCGTGCTCTGGGCATCGAAGTGACAACGTGCGACGAGACCAAATACGCCCTCGTCGGCGAACTCGACGAAGCCCTGGCCAAACTTCCGTTTCCCGACCCAGGACTGAACGTCCGCGACGCACTGCAACTCTCCAACGGAAGCACCGCTGCTCACCGCAAACTCAAGCAACGACTCTCCTCGTTCCTCAGCGGCCCTCGCGGTGGCAGTGGTGGTGGCAGTGGGAGCGGCGGACCGAACAAGCCACGCTAAGGCCAAGCGCGGAACGCGGAGCGCGGAACGCGGAGTGAAAACCACAAAACCGATCAGCTCGATTCCAAGCCTGCTTTCTGTTTTCGTTCCGCGTTCCGCGCTCCGCGTTCCGAGTTCCGCGCTTCACCCCGTGTCGTGGTTCACCTTGCCTCACATTCCGGCCGAGTGTCTAATTCAAGTTCTCTCCTCTCCTACCGACACGGAAGTCAGCCATGCGAGTCGCCATCGTTATCCCGGCCCGGTTCGCTTCGACCCGCCTGCCCGGTAAGCCACTTCTGCGCGAAACAGGCAAATATCTCATTCAACATGTCTACGAGCGCGCAATCGCAGCGAAGTGCGCCTCCGACACAATCGTTGCCACCGACGACGAGCGAATCTTCGACGCGGTGCGCGAATTCGGGGGCCGGGCGGTCATGACCCGCACGGATCACCCTTCTGGTACAGACCGCGTGGCCGAAGTTGCCGCGCATCTGAGTTCCGATGTGATTGTGAATTTGCAAGGGGATGAACCGCAGCTTGACCCACACGCCATTGATCTGCTCGCTGAACTGATGACCGATCCCGCTTCTGATATGGCGACTCTTGCTGTCCCGATCAGCAATCTTGCCACTTACCAGAGTCCGAATGTGGTAAAGGTGGTCTGCGATGATCGCGCTCGGGCGCTGTACTTCTCGCGTTCGCCGATTCCGATGGTTCGAGACGGCGAGCCAGATTTTGCAGTTCATCCACCGAGATTCCTCCAGCACCTCGGTATTTATGCGTACCGCCGCAACTTCCTCTTGAAGATTGCAGCCGCACTGCCTCACCCACTGGAGCAATCGGAAAAGCTGGAACAACTCCGCGTGCTCGGCACCGGTGGCACAATCAAGGTCGGGCTTGTCGCGCAGTCGCATCGCGGAGTGGATACGCCAGCCGACTACGCCGAGTTCGTGCGAGCCTATCAACAGAGCGGAGAGGACGGGACGTGCCGCGCTGCGTGAAGACTCCTTCACACGACTTGGTAACCTACGCTGATTGGTAGGAAGGCTTGCGGGCGATATAGTGACTCGGAAGACTCGCCCTCCGCCCGCAAGGATCGTTGCGCATGACAAAGCATATTTTCGTCACCGGCGGTGTGGTCAGTTCCCTCGGCAAGGGACTGACTTCCGCGTCAATTGGAATGCTCCTTGAACGGAGGGGACTCCGGGTCCGAATGCAGAAGATGGACCCGTACATCAACGTCGATCCCGGCACGATGTCGCCTTACCAGCACGGAGAAGTTTATGTGCTGGATGATGGAGCCGAGACCGATCTCGACCTCGGCCACTACGAGCGATTCACACACGCCCCGCTGAACAAGGACTGCAACTACACCACCGGCAAGATCTACCTCTCCGTCATCGAAAAAGAACGCCGCGGAGACTACCGCGGAAAGACAGTTCAGGTGATTCCGCACATTACCGACGAGATCAAAAGCTGCATCAAGAAGTTAGTCGCTCCGGATGTGGATGTTGTCATCACGGAAATCGGAGGAACGGTCGGCGACATCGAAGGCATGCCCTACTACGAGGCGATTCGCCAGTACGCGCTGGATGTCGGTCGCCACAATTGCCTGTTCGTTCACCTCACACTCGTTCCGTATTTGAAGGCCGCCGGGGAACTGAAGACCAAGCCCACTCAGAGAAGCGTTCGCGATCTCCGTGAGATTGGTATTCAGCCCGATGTACTCATTTGCCGCACGGAAAAGGAGATTCCGAAAGACGAGTGCGAGAAGATCGCTCTGTTCTGCAACGTCGAACGCGAAGCCGTCATCGAGGAACGCGACAAGGAATTCAGCATCTACGAAGTTCCTCTGAGTCTCGCGGATAACAAACTCGATGCACTCATCGTTGACAAACTCGGATTAACACAGGCAACACCGCTGGTGATGGACGACTGGCGGGCGATGATCGAGCGCATGAGAGCGCCTGCTCACGAAGTCACGATTGGCTTTGTCGGCAAGTACGTCAAGCACCGAGACGCTTACAAGAGCGTGTACGAATCGCTCGACCACGCCGGGATTTTCCACAACGCGAAAGTGCGTGTGATGCGCATCGAGTCAGACAAACTCGCGGTTGATGGGGTGGAGAAGGCGCTGGCGGGTGTAGACGGGCTTTTGATTCCCGGCGGATTCGACAAGCGCGGAATCGAGGGGAAGATTGCCGCGATCAAGTTCGCCCGCGAAACCGGCTTGCCGTTCTTCGGCATCTGTCTGGGTTTGCAGTGCGCAACCATCGAGTTCGCCCGGCATGTCGTTGGCCTTCCCGAAGCGAACAGCACGGAGTTCAACAAGTCCACTCCTCACCCGGTCGTGTGTCTGCTCGAAGAACAGCAGACAGTGACAACCCTCGGAGGCACGCAAAGGCTCGGCGCTTACCCATGCCATCTTGTGCCCGGCACGAAAGCCCGCGCTGCCTTCGGTGTGGATGTGATTAGCGAACGGCACCGGCACCGCTACGAGGTGAACAACCACTTCCGCGACCTGCTCGCCTCACGCGGGATGGTGTTCTCCGGCGCAAGTCCGGATGGAAGTTTGGTGGAAGCGATTGAATTGCCCGATCATCCGTGGTTCGTTGGCGTGCAGTCGCACCCGGAATTTCTCTCCAAGCCGACCGAGCCTCACCCACTCTTCCGCGACTTCATCGGAGCCAGCCTCGAACGCCGACGGGCAAAAAAAACCGAAGCGGCAGCGCGGGAACGAGTCGCGGTCGGCGTGTAGTGCAGTGTGAGTGCGAGTGTGAGAAAAGAAAAAAGCAGAAGACCAGAAGCGCTCTTGCCTCTGGTCTTCTGTCTTTTTGGTTTTCACTCTTCTGCCTTTTCACTCACACTCGCACTCACACTCACTATTTCGGACTCACATCGTACTCGATGGTCTTGAGATCCAGCACCGGCCCCTGGATGTCGATCTGATCGCCGAATCGTCCCTTCGCACCTCCTCGGACGCCGTTTTCGTGCCAGTAGACGATGCGGTACTTGCCCACCGGAGCGTTCTTGATCTCGAACTTGCCGTCTTCGTCCGTAACCGCGTAATACGGATGGTCGAAGATGCGCACGTAGCCCGTCATCCACGGATGGATCGTACACTTGTACTGAATCGGCGGCCCTTCCTTCTTCAGCGGCTGCTTCATCGTCCAGGATTCCATCTTCGGGATGCTGATGTTCTCCGCTCCGTTGTTGCTGGTGTCCCAGAAGAAGTTATGCGCGACCGGGGCGGGGTTCTTCACCACGAGTTTGTCGCCGACGCGGGCCACCGTGATGCGCTTGACGAACATGCAGCACGGCTGGTCGATCACCACTTCGGCGGCCTTGCGCTTCGCGTCGTCCGGGTGAATCTTGTTCTTGGGGAAGTCGGACTTCGGATCGGTGTTGTCTGGCCGCAAGTAGACCACGACGTTTTTCACTCCGCGATTCTTCGCGTTGATGATGACCGATTCATCCAGGATGTCTCCCTTCGAGAGGCAGTGATCCTTGTCCTGGCTAACATTCAGCACGTTGCGTTTGGGAATTGGCTTGTTGGCGGGGAACAGCACCTGGCCCTTGATTGTCGCCCACTGGTCCTGAGCCGTGGCTGTCAGGCCACTGAACGCCAACGCGACCGCGGCGAGCAGCCCGGAGGTCACGAGTCTTCGCATGAGGAAACTCCTTAGTTGGGAAAGTGTAATCAATCGGGGTGGGAGTCGGCGAAAGTCAATACAGTATTGTCCCGGTGAAGTGTCCAGTCGGCAACCGTCTTTGAAAAGTGTGAGTGCGAGAGTGAGTGAGTGAAAACCCAAGACGAGAACCGCGTTCGCTCTGATCTTCTGTCTTTTCTCACACTCACTCTCGCACTCACACTTTTCCTCGAAGGATCGCCAGCACTTCGCCGTGCACCTTGCCGTTGGTCGCGAGTACGTCTGGAGTGTGGATGGTGGGTTTGCCGGTCCAGTCGGTGAAGGATCCGCCGGCTTCTTCGATGATGGCTTTGGTCGCGGCCACGTCCCACGGGTTGACTCCGTGTTCGACCATCACTTCGGCTGCTCCTTCGGCCACCAGAACGAAGCCGTAGAAGTCACCGAATCCGCGTTGACGCTGAGCTTTGCGGTAAAGTTCCAGGAATGTGCTCTCGCGACCGGCTCGCGTGAACCAGCCGATGCTGGAGTAACACAGGAGCGATGAGGAGAGAGTAGGCACATCAGATACGCGGATTCGGCGCTCATTCAAGTACGCGCCGTCTCCGCGAAGCGCTCGGTAGGTCATTCCGAACACTGGGAGGTACGCGACTCCTCCGATTTGCTCTCCCCTGTATTCCAGACCGATGAGCGTAGCCCAGATTGGCACATGGCGGACGAAGGATTTCGTTCCGTCGATGGGGTCGATCACCCAGCGGAAGCCGCTTGAGCCAGGCTCTTCGCCGAACTCTTCGCCAAGAAAGCCGTCGGTGGGGAACGAGAAGGAGACCGCTTCGCGGATGAGTTTCTCCGCGCTCTTGTCGGCGATGGTAACAGGACTGTTATCGGGTTTGTGTTCGACTTCAAAGGTGGATTCGTAGTAGGTGCGGGCAAGGTCTCCGGCTTTGCGTGCCACAGTCACGGCCAGATCGTAGCGGGTGCGCCAGTCGGCTTGCATTTAAACCCACCCCCCAACCCCCTCCCTGCAGGGAGGGGGAGGTAAGATTGCATTCTCTCCCCCTCCCTGCAGGGAGGGGGCTGGGGGGTGGGTCTCCGACACTACGCAACCTCCGCGGGAGCGCTTGCGACTGGCGGGTGAGCTTTGGCATAAGCAGCACAGCCGATGATGCCCGAGTCGTCACCGAGTTGAGCGGGTACGCAGCGGATTCCGGTCGCGGCTCCGGGGAGTGTGTACCGCAACGCGATTTCCCAGATGCGTTCAATGAACGTGTCGCCCAGTGCGCCGGTGACTCCGCCGCCAATCACGATGATTTCCGGGTTAACAAAGTTTATCACTCCTCCGATGGCTGCTCCAAGCGCGCGGGCGGCATCGTCCACTAGTTCCACCGCGACCGGGTCGTCCTTCTGGTAATACTCCGCGAGCTGAGAGCTGCGAACGCTGGAGAGATCAACACCTTTCCATTCCTTGCGAACGCGCTTGGGAGCATCGTCGAGTTTCTCCTTGGCGCGCTTCATCATGTATTTGCGGCCGGCGATTCCTTCGAGGTGCGTGCCCTGCCTCCAGTGAACGATGAGGTGCCCGATTTCGCCCGCGTTGCCATTGAAGCCGGCGAAGAGTTCGCCATTGAGGATTAGCCCACCACCAACACCCGTGCCGACAAACACGCCCAGCACGTTGCGAGCGCCTTTCGCGGCTCCGTGCGCGAATTCGCCGTAGGTGCCCATGCGCACGTCGTTCTCAACGACCAGTGGCCAGCGCCAGGTGGCCGGCATGAGCGGCTTGAGGTCCACATCCTTCCAGTCGAGGTTTGGAGCGAACTTGACGCGCGTGCTTCCCAGTTCAATCTGGCCGGGAATACCGATTCCCATTCCGCGAATCTGGGCGGGATCGATGTTGGCCTCCTTGATGACCGCTTCAACACCTTGCACGATGCGCGCAAAGACCCCCGACGGTCCGCCCTCAGCGGACGTCGGCTGTTTGGAGCGTGTGAGGAGCTTCAGGTCGTCGTCGAATAGCCCCGACAGGATTTTGGTCCCGCCGAGATCGACGCCGAGCCAGTAACCGGTGCTCATGCCGGGCTTCCCGTGAGTAGGGTGAACGTCCGGTCGTGAACCGCGAGCCGTCCTGGCGCCGGTTATTGTAAGACTACAAAGGACTTACACAACGAGAAAGGGGGCGAAAGTCAAGTGAAAAGCGCTGCGGAGGCAATTTGTACGTTCTTCACAAACAATGCCACTTTCTCCGGATCTTTGCGTCCCGGAGCGCTTTCGACCCCGCTTGCGACATCCACGCCCCACGGCCGCACAAGCGTGATGGCCTCCGCGACGTTCTCTGGAGTCAGTCCGCCCGCCAGGATGAGCGGCACACCGACATCGAATCCCCTCAGCAATTCCCAGGGAGCCGCCTGACCGGTTCCTCCCATCAGTCCCGGAACGTGTGAGTCAATCAGGATGGCACTTGGCACGCGCCCAAGTGACTTCGCGGCTTCGACAAATCGCCGAACGTGATCGAGCCCAGTTGCGTCCTTCACTCGGAATGCTGGGACATGCGCGAAAGGAAAGGTATCTTCGCTGGGTGGCTGTTCGTCGTAAGTTTGCACTCCGCGCAGCCCAAGTTGAAAAGCTGTCGCGCACACTTGCCGAATCTGCATCCCAACAAACACCCCTACCGCTGAAGTGAACGCGGGCAATGCACGAACAATGCTCATCGCCGTTTGCGGCGAAATGAACCGGGGAGATTGCGGATAGAAGTTCAGCCCGACCGCGTCCGCGCCGGCTTCCGCCGCGAATCGAGCGTCTTCGGGAGTCGTTACTCCGCAAATCTTGATGCGAACCATGAGGGCAGTTTATGTGGCGTCTGGGGTAATGCCGAGGAGTTGGAGGAACTCGCGGACGCGACAGCGGAATAGTGGCAACTCGCTCATCACCAGTTCGTCGTCGGTCTGAAAAACTTTCAGATGCGTCCAGGATGTGAAGAGCGATATCGCCTGGCATAC
>JAKEEV010000997.1 GCA_022616395.1 Planctomycetia bacterium
AACATGCGGCCCCGGTCTGCTGCAGCGCCTGGTTCGGCCTCGCACCGCAAGCCATCGCCGTGAGGTCGTGAGTTGTCCACAGTTCCCAGCCGACCTTCACCCCGGAGTGAGTTCCTCGCCCGCTACCGATACTTGAAGACCTCGCGTTGACCATCCCAACCGTCTTTGTTCGCAGGATTGTTTTCTCTCAGCACCAGCTTGCCTCTTGGAGTTAAGAGCAGGGCGAAAGACTTACCTCCCGGATTCTTAAGACCTGACACGAGAACTGCGTGGTCCTCGGAGGAAGTAAAATGTCGCTCAAGCGGGGTGATGCGATTGCTGAGTGTTGTAACCTCAGCGCTCGCGGCTTTCGATACCGCTTCGAACCGGTTTGGCAGTCCTTTGTCCAGCGCCGTCACTTGAGCCTTCAGTTCGGCCAACTCGCGGGAGTAGTCCGCCGGCCCACTGCCAATTCGCTTGGAGAGCGGGATCGGCAGGTTTAGTTGAGCCTCCCCTCGCTTGACGCGAATGAACTCCACGACCTTCTCGACTGCGTCCTCGTTCGCAAATGCCAACAACTGATCGACTCTCATGGCGGTGACTGACTTGATCTCGCCCTTGGCGGACTTCTTCGCGGCCGCGAAGTCTTCGCGGAGGCGATCTCGAAACCTCTCGGTGTACTGTTTATCCTCAACTAAGGTGCTCGCTCGGGTTGTGACGCTAGCCCCGATCCCGACAAGCCCCGAATCGACCTCAACCTCGACATCGACCTTGACCTTGCCTTCCTTGGCGGCTTTGTCGTGTTCGATCGCCTTGTCCACGACTTTCTTAACCGACTCCTCGTTGATTTCTCGGAACACGCTGAGTGGAGCTGTCATACGAATCTGATTCGACATCAGGAACGTAACCATCTTCTTTCCGTCGATCTCCCGGAGCTGAACTTCCTCGAACGTCTTCGCCAGAACGAGTTCCAGCGAACGCTCCACCAGCTTCGGGTCGATCTTCTGATCCTCCCGGAACTCCGCGAAGCGCAGCGTGAAGAATTGTGTCAACGCCCGACTCAAACCGAGCTTTCCTTCCACCGAACCGCCCGCGGCCGAAAGGATGAACTCCGACCGCCTGTCGTCGGGCAGGGCGCGGAAGTGGCTCGACACCTTATCCAAGCCGCGCGTGACGTTCGAGATCGTGATCCGGTAGTTTGGCTCGGAAAACTCAGCTTGGTATCCGAACGTCGCCTCCAACCGGACGGTTTTGTCGTTGGCACCGGCGAGCTTCGCCTTGGAGTCTGGGGAAAGGGCGAACACTCGCTCGACATCCCGCAGATGGGTAAATTCCTTCACCCCGAGTTCGACGGGCTTGCCCGTTGTCGGGTCGTCCACCACCAACCGGACGGTGAACTGGCCGGGCATCTCCGGTTCGGTGAACTCGGTTTCGTTGTTCACCTTCGGTTGCTTGCGGAGTTCCGCTTCGATGAACTCCCGGCCCAACTTGTCCAGGAAGAGATCGACGAACTCGACCTTCACAGCGCTCACGGCGGGGTTGAAGAAGTCGGCGTCGATCTCCCCCGTCTGGGTGAACAATCCCTTCGCCTTCCCGCCGACGGGGACGAACGTGATGTCCTTCACGACGAACACCGGAAACACATACACGACGCTAGCGGATGAGTTGCGGCAGAACCGCAGGTCGAAGGTTCTGGGCCATTTGCCCTCGCCGAGATCGACCGGAATGGTGCGGATCGTGGCCTGGATCGGTACACGGTCGTCCTCCACACCCTTCGGTTGGGTTCCGGGCTGCCCGAGAACCGGCACACGCCCACTGCTCGCGAGCAGGCAGATCACGAACACGGTACAGAGCGAGAGAGAAGCCTTCACGCGCATGAGTTATCCTCCTTTTCCGCGGCCGAACGCTCAGCATCAGCGGCGGGCCGCGTAGCGGACCGTCCGCTGCAACCGGTTGTTATGTGGCACGAGGCACCACGACTCAGTCGCCGTAGTGAATTTTGATGTCATTCGGATATGGTCGTCCGCTTCCCGACT
>JAKEEV010000132.1 GCA_022616395.1 Planctomycetia bacterium
GCGTGGACTCGGCGGCGGAATGGCGGGTGCCCCTGACATTGACTAATGTACACTATTGTGGTAAGATTGGGGAGAGTTTGGAACGCGGTCTTTGACAACCCAAGACCAACACGATAAAGGCCACCCCTGGCATTATCAAACACCATGTTTTCAAGGAAATGCGGGCCATAACGGCCACCTCTTTGCAACGCAAAGTGACCAAACCCCACAAATCCTGGGAAAAACGACAAGAGGACAAAAGCAGGGTGGGTGGGGGAGGGGGTGAGCAGGTCAACATTTGCGGGCTTCGGGCGCACCGCTTTCAAACGCCCTTGGATTTCGTGGACTCTCCCGCAAAGTATTTCACGCCGTTGCCCGAAGGGGCTTCCAATAGGTTGCGGACCCAGGGCTTGCGCCCTGGGTTATTATCTGCGGCCCCGTTGGGCCAAAACCATAACCGTCCCTTCGGGGCGAAGAAACGATCCACTGGCAACAAGGCGCTGACTGATGATCCGATTCGTTGTTTCGCTCTGCGTTCTTTGCGTTCTCGGCGGTGAATCACTCGCCGCTGATCCTACCTACTGGCAGGATGTGCGGCCGATCTTCCGCAAGCACTGCGTCGTGTGTCATAGCGAGCGGAAGCTCTCCGAGCCGGAGCTGTCCGCGGGGCTGGCTCTCGACAAACCGGAGAACATCAAGAAGGGCGCCAAGAGCGGCAAGGTCATTGTGATGGTTCCGGGCAAGCCGGATGAATCGCTGATCGTCACGCTGCTCACTTCCAAAGATCCCAAACGCGCGATGCCGCTCGACGCGGACCCGCTCTCGGCGGACGAAATTGCCACCATTCGTAAATGGGTCGCGCTTGGCGCGCCCGAAGGCACAAAGCCGAAGGCAGACGATGGCCCAACAGTCGGCGGACCAGTTCGGCCAGTTCGCAAGCTCGATGTCACCTTCAGCACGAAGGCCACGCTGCCGAAGACCGCGAACTTGCCCGGTGCGCTCGAACTGACGCTGAAGATTGGCCCGCTCCCTCCGGTCGCGGCGGTCGCATTCAGTCCCGATGGCAAGTTGCTCGCTTCCGGTGTGTATGGCCGCGTTACGATTTGGGATTTATCCACCGCGAAGCCGGTGAAAACGCTCACCAACATCCTCGGCGCGGTGAATGACCTCAAGTTCTCGCCAAACGGGAAGCTACTGGCGGTCGCGGGCGGGCAACCGAGCGCTCGCGGAGACTTGCGGCTCTTCGACACGACCGAATGGAAGCTCGTCCACTCGCTCGGCGGGCACCTCGATACGGTGTCGGGCGTGTCGTTTCATCCGGACGGGACGAAACTCGCCTCCGCGAGTTTCGACAAAACAGTTCGCGTGTGGAATGTGAAGGAAGGGAAAGTGCTGCACACCTTCACCGGTCATTCCGACTTCGTCTACATGGTTGCTTTTGGCCCCGATGGGACTTGGTACACAACCGCGAGCAAGGACCGCACGGGCCGCATCATCGACACCGCGACCGGCAAGGGGTTGTTCACTCTCAGCGGCACCGATCAGGAAGTGCTCGCGGTCGCGGTTCACCCGACAACCGGGCAGATCATGGCCGCGGGGAACGATCCGCTTGTGAGCTGGTACGATCCGAAAACAGCCGAGCGTGCTCGTCGAGCGGGTGGACCGGGAACGAGCAATAACGAGATCGCGGTGGATGCAAAAGGAACACTCGTCGTAACAGCCGGAGGAGATGGCACCATTCGCACGCTGAACCCCAAGACTGCGGCTCAGATTCGCGCGATGCAAGCGGGTTCGGTTGTGTTCGCGGTCGCGGTCGATGCGGATGGTAAGCGAATCGCCAGCGGAGCGGCGGATGGAACGATTAAACTTTGGGACGCGACGGATGCCCGGCTATTGTTGACTTTGTGGAGCGGGGCCGATGACAACTGGCTGTCACTGGCTCCGGAAGGCTTCGTCGCTGGTTCGGATGCGCTCTTAACCAAAGCCAACTGGAAAGCGGGGAACAAGCCGGTGACCGACGCGCGCTTGCTTAAACCTCTGAAAGACGCGGGGCAACTTGGAAAGGCCGCTCAGGGCCAGAAACTCGCCGAACCGGTGTGGAAGTAGGACAGGCATCTTGCCTGTCATTGCTCCAGTACAGGCAAGATGCCTGTCCTACAACTCGCCGATCCCGTGTGGAAGTGAGAACCCAGTCCCTCTCCGCAGCGTAACACCCGACAGAGGAGCATTGCCCATGCGCCAAGTGATTCGGTTCGCGGGCTGTCTCGCGGGCGTCTTGTTCGCAAGCACGGCCTTTGCCCAGCCTCCTAGCCAACCGAAAGCCACGGACTACTACCCACTCACGAAGGGAACCAAGTGGGTGTACAAGGTCGGCGAAGTCGAGGTGACGCAAACTGTCGTCGGGACCGAACGATTCAACAATGAGGATTGCATCAAGCTCGAAATGCGAGCTGGGGATGAGATCAAGTCGACCGAGTTGCTTGCTGTTCGTTCCGACGGCATCTTCCGAGTCAAGACAAAGGACGATGTCATCAAACCACCGGTCAAGGTACTCCCGGCGGTGATCAAGGTCGGAGATACCTGGCCGGTGAATCTCAAGGTCGGCGGTGCGATGGTTAAAGGCAACCTGACGGTAAAAAGCGACAAGGAGAAGGTGAAGGTTCCGGCGGGCGAGTTCGACGCGATTCTCATCGAGTCCCAGAATCTTGTAGTCGCCGACAGTCCGGTCACTCTGCGTTCCTGGTTCGTCCGGGGACGCGGGGTTGTCAAAAATGAACTCAGTCTCGCGGGCGGTATGACGATTGTGCAGGAACTGGTGAAGTTTGAGCCGGGCATCGAGCCGAAGCCTCCGACAGTTCCGCCTTCGCCAGAGCCTCCAACAACCCAGCCGTGGGCTTCGCCAAGCCAGTGCTATATACTGCCTGCGTACACTGTTCATCCGGTACCAACTCGGGGGAGATGCGGATGTTGCGCGCGATTCGGTTGGCGCTTGGGGCGGCGATAATCCTCGTCACGGGGACCACTCTGGCACAGCCAGGCAAGGAAGGCCCGGCCGAGGGGTATTTCCCGCTCAAGAAGGGCACGACGTGGACCTACGACGTGGGCGAGAACAAGATCGAGGTGAAGGTCGCCAAGGTGGACAAGATGGGCAACGAGGAACACTACACTCTCGAAACCCTCGTCGGTAAAGATCCGAAGACGACCGAGGTGGTGACCGTCAAGACGGACGGCGTGTATCGCGTCAAGGCGAAGGACGACAAGCTCAACCCACCGGTGAAGGTTCTGGCGCTGCCACTCAAGAAGGACGCGAGTTGGGATGTGAATAGCAAGCTCGGCGCCCAGGTCATCAAGGGGAACCTGAAAATCATCAAGCTCGATGAGGAAGTGACGGTGCCTCTGGGCAAGTTCATGACCGTGCATGTCGAAGGGAAGGACATCGACTTCGCCGGCACCAAGACGACCGTTCACCTGTGGTTCGCCAAGGATCGCGGAATCGTCCAGGCCGAGTTCATCATGCAGAACAACGAAAAGGTGCTACTCAAGCTCAGCAAGTTCGAAGAAGGAAAGTAATGTCTTTGGCGAACCGCGAGGGTAACCGAGCGGGTGTCTTCACTCAACACCCGCTCGGTCACCCTCGCGGTTCGCCATTACGGAGCCAGTCTCATGCGTGCCGTGATCGCTTGCGTGTGTCTCGCCGTGTTTGTGCCGGTCGCAGCGGCTCAGATTTCGTTCCCGATGGTCACGCACGTCTCGCCAGTGGCAGTTCAGCGCGGAACTACCGCCGAAGTGACGGTCGAGTGCCGAACCAGTTCGCTCGCGGGCGCTTACAAGGTGCTCATCGAAGGAACGGGCGTCACAGTCGAAGTGATTCCGGGCAAGGAGCCGCCCAAGCCCGCCAATCCGAAAGCTCCACTTCCCAATGTGCTCTCTTGCAAGCTGAAGGTGACGGTCGCGGCGAACGCGGCGACCGGAGTGCGCGAGTTCCGCATCGCGTCGGCTTTGGGGATTTCGTCGCTCGGTCAGCTCGTGATCGTGGACGCTCCGGTTGTTCCTGAAAAGCCCACGCCTTCCACGATGGCGAAGCCCACCCCGATTCCCATTCCTTCTGTCGTGTGCGGACGAATCCGGGCACTCGAAGCGGTCGATTACTATGCCTTCAGCGCGAAGGCCGGACAGGTTCTCACGCTCGAAGTGATCTGCGCTCGCATTCAGGACAAGATTCACGATCTGCAAAAGCACGCGGACCCGCTCATCGCGATCTATGACTCAACCGGCCGGGAAGTGGCGAGTGCCGATGATGGTTACTTCGCCGACCCAGTGCTGACGTTCACCGTTCCGAAAGACGGCGAGTACACCGTCGCTGTTCGCGATGCCAAATACGATGGCGATGCACGCTGGGCTTATGCGCTTTCGATTACCAACAACCCGCGAGCCGTGTATTCGTTCCCGCTGGCGGTGAATCCGGGCAAGACCGTGAACGCGATCCCGGTCGGAAGCGCATCAGCGATCACCGCGCCGGGGAAAGTCACCTGGACAATCACCACTCCGAGTTCGCCTGGCATTTACACCGCTCCTCTGCAATTGCTCAAGCACGAAACGAACCCCGTTCCGGTCGTCGTCACGCCTCTGACGCTGGTAACCGAGCAGGAGCCGAACGATTCCCCGAACAATGCAACGCGCATTTCGCTGCCTGGAGGAGCGAACGGCCGAATCGGAGTGAAGCGCGACCTCGACCACTACATCTTCTCCGCGACCAAAGGCAAACCGGTGCGAATCGAAGTCTTCGCCCGGCGATTCGGAACCGCGCTCACCAGTCAACTCGATTCCCAAATTGATGTGATGACTCTCGACGGGAAGATTCTCGCCTCCAACGACGATCTCTTCGGCAAGGACGCGGGTCTTGTGTTCACTCCGCCGACCGATGGCAACTTTGTCATCCGCGTGCGCGATTTGAACAACAAGGGCGGCGGTGGCTTTATCTATTACCTCGAATGCGACTTCGCGCGGCCGGATTTCACGCTCAAGTGCGATCCGTCGAAGGCGATGATCGGTCCCGGTTCACGCACCGCGTGGTATGTGCAAGTCAATCGCTCCAACGGCTTCGCCGGGCCGGTGAAGATCGAAGTTCAGGGACTCCCTGCGGGCGTGACCGTGAACGCGCTGACGATCCCGGCGAACATGACGCAAGGGTTACTCGTGGTGTCCGCCGACAAGAACGCGAAGGTAGATGCGAGCGTCGTGAAGATCATCGGCACCGCCGACGTTCAGGATGAAAACGGCAAACCGGTGAAGCTCACGCGATCCGCGATCACGGTGGAAGAGATTTACCTGCCCGGAGGCGGTCGCGGGCGGTTCGATGTCGGGATGCAGGCGGTCGCGGTCACCGGCCCATCGGACTTGCTCGAAATCAAGGTGAAGCAAACTCGCATCACGCTCAAAC
>JAKEEV010000998.1 GCA_022616395.1 Planctomycetia bacterium
GCGCGGGCGACGGCCAGCGGGAGGATTTTCCGCAATCGGCGATGCCGACGAACGTCCGCCCAGTTCTTGAGGATGTATTCCGCTTGCCGGCTGCCGGTGCGGGCGAAGTATTGATGCAACAGCGGGTGCATCCACTCGAAGTCAACGTGCGAGCACTCGATCACCGTCACGCTCTTGCCGTGTAGCTTCGCGGGCACTTCCGTCTTCGGATCGAAGATGAACAACTCTCCTCCGGTCATGCCGGAACCGATCTCGTTTTCCACCGGACCGAGAATCAGCACCTTCCCGCGAGTCATGTATTCACACGCATACTTGCCAGCAGCTTCCGCGACGATTGTCGCGCCGGAGTTGCGGATACCGAGCCGGTGTCCGGCTCGGCCGCCGATAAAGATCGTGCCGCCCGTTGCGCCATAACCGACGTTATTCCCCGCGACGCTCTGGATTTCTCCTCCGTAATCACTCACAGTGTAATCGAGGGTGACAACCACAGTTCCCCCGGATTGCCCTTTCGCGACTCCATCCTGAGCGAATCCACGCAGTTCCAGGTCGAGACCGTTCACGCACCACGCGCCGAAGCTCTGACCGGCTTCGCCGTCGAGCCGAACCTTGATCTTACGGTGGTTCGGCATCCCCTCGCGGCCATAGAGCTTCGCAATCTGACCCGCGACCGTTGCACCCACCGCGCGATCCGAGTTTCGCACGCGGAAGACGAGGTCCGCGTTCTGCGCGGTGTCGATTGCATCGAAGGCTGCGGCCAGAATGCGCTCGTTCAGAGAGAACTGAAGGCTCGCGGAGGACGGATGAACCGCGCAGACTCCTGAGCCTGCTTCTTCCTTCCTCACCTGCGGGTGATTCTCCGCGAGTCGCGAAAGAGCCATGTCCGGGTGAAGGAATCGCGATACATCCACGAGAGCCGCGCGCGGGTGTTCCTTCTTCAGGTCGGTGCGCGGAACGAGCAGGTCAGAACGCCCGGTGATTTCAGTCAGCCGGCGGAAGCCCATGCGAGCAAGCAGCGCGCGAACTTCTTCGGCCACCGCGTTGATGTACGCTTTGGTGTGTTCCGGGTGACCCTTGAAGATTTCCGGGCTACCGGTGATTCCCGTCGGGCAGTTCGGAATGTGGCAACTCTTACACACGATGCAGCCAACCGACACCATCAACCCTTGCCCGAAGGTAAATTCATCCGCGCCGAAGAGCGCGTACTTGATGACATCGTGCCCGTTCTTGATTCCTCCGCCGACGCGGAGCTTCACGCTTGTTCGCAGCCCGTTCACCACCAGAGCTTGGTGAGCTTCGGAGAGTCCCATCTCGCTCGGTAAGCCCGCGTGTTCCTTGCTCGACACCATCGCGGCTCCGGTGCCGCCGTCGATGCCGTCAATCTCGATCACATCCGCTCCGGCCTTCGCCACACCCACCGCGATTGTGCCGATGTTCTCGACCGCGACGAGCTTCACCGATACCGGCGTTCCGGGCTTCGCGGCCTTCAGGTCGTAGATCAGTTGCGCTAAGTCTTCGATGGAATAAATGTCGTGGTGCGGCGGCGGGCTGATCAAGTCAGTGCCGGGCTTGGCGAAGCGAATCTCCGCGATCTCGGTCGTCACCTTCTTGCCCATCAACTGGCCGCCCTCACCGGGCTTGGCGCCCTGCGCCATCTTGATGGAGAGTTCATCGGCATTAACCAGATACTCCGCGTCCACACCGAATCGGCCACTTGCGACTTGGCGAATGCGGCTGCGAAATCGGCTCTTCGCAAGATCGCCTCCGAGGCTGTAAATCTCTGGATGGGCGAGCCGCTGGGCGCGAACCTTGTCCCAGAACGGTCCCCAGGCGCGTTCCGGAATGTCGTTGCGCCAGCGGGCTTCGCCGCCCTCGCCGGAGTTGCTTCGTGTGCCCAGTTCGTTGAGCGCCGCGGCGATTGTCATGTGCGATGCGCCGGTGAGCGCGCCATGACTCATCGCTGCTCCACGGAAGTGAGTGCGAATGATCTCGATGGCGGGTTGCACCCCATCCGCCGCTTGCGGCAGAGCGGCGAATCGGACCGTGAACAGGTCTCGCAACACCGTGGGCACACGAGTGTTCACCATGTCCGTGAACTTCACGAACTTGTCGGCCACGCGCCTCGGAGCATCGGGATCGCTTTCGCATGGCGGAGCGGTGTACGCCATCTCGCCGCCGCCTTGCTCCGGTTCGGGGTGCGCTTCCTTCACCGCATCGCGAAGCGCCATTCGCACCTTCGCGTTGAAGGCGTGGTAGTCGCGGTTGCGACCGAGCACGGTCATCTTCTCGGCTTGCTGCACGCGCCACTGAGCATCTTCCACCAGTTCCGCGAAGCCGACGCCACCAACGCGGCTGGGAAAGTCGCCCAGGAACGCCATCAACTCCGGGCCGAAACCGACCGCCTCGAAGAGCTGCGCCCCGCGATAACCTTCAATTGTGGTGATCCCCATCTTGGAAATCACCTTCTTGATGGTGTCTTCGAGTGCCGCGAAGAGGTTTTCGAGCGCTTCGCGCGGTTCGAGCCGGAACTCATTCTTCGAGTCGGGATCCTTGAACGTCAGCCCGTCCTTCACCAACCGCAGCATCAAATATGGGTGAACCGCGTCCGCGCCAAACGCCACCAGGCCGCAGATGTCGTGTCCTTCCTGTATGTCGCCGGCCTGCACAATCAAGCTGCATCGGTCGCGGAGGCCCTGCTTGCACAGGTACTGATGAACCGCTCCAAGCGCGAGCAACGACGGAATCGGGAAGATTCCGCGCTTGCACGCTTCCTTGTCGGAGACGCACAGGACGTGATACCCCTCGTGAACGGCCTTCTCTGCCTCGCTCTGAAGCGCGACCAGACTTGTTCGCATCGCGTCCGCTCCACCCGAGAGCGGGAACGTCGCGTCGAGCAACTTGAAGCCAAGAACCTCGTTCTGCCGAATCTCTTCAACGATGGCGTCCGAGATGACAGGAGAGGGGAGTTCCATCTGGCGAACAGGCATCGTGTCACACCCGCCCTTGCGGGCGGGGTTCGCCAGTGGCCCGCGGCCGAGGTATGTTGTCAGTGACATCGCCCCGCCTTCGCGGTACGGGTCGATGGGCGGATTCGTCACCTCCGCGAAGGTCTGCTGAAGGTACCTGAACAGCGTGGGGTGATGCGTTGAGAACACAGTCAGCACGCGGTCGTGCCCCATGCTCGAAAGCGGCTCCTTCTTGAGCTTCGCCATGTCGCGAACGAACACCGCGCGGTCGAAATCCCACCCCGCGGCCTGAAGCAAGTGATCGAGCGACCAGTTTCGCTCGGTCAGCATCGCGCCAATCGTGTCATCGGTCTGCCGCGTGTAGTCGAAGCCTTCGGGAATGATGATCTGTCGGCGGTTCAGTTCGCGGATGTCGCCCAACTCTTCCTTCGCCTCCGCGACCACACGCGCCATGATCTGGTAACTGTCCAGGCGCTCGCTCGTGGCGGTATCAAGCGCGATCATCTGCCCCGGTTGAAGTTGCCCGCTGGCGACAATCGTCGTTGGGTCAAGACCGAACACGCCTGACTCACTTCCGATGTAAAGCCATCCGCGGCGATCCGAACACCAGCGCACCGGCCGCAACCCCATGCGATCCACCAGACCAACCAGAATCTCGCCATCGGTGCCGATGATTCCCGCCGGTCCGTCCCACGC
>JAKEEV010000999.1 GCA_022616395.1 Planctomycetia bacterium
CACTTTCCCGACGACCAGCGAAGGTTACAAGGGAGACAGCGTCCGGGCCACTCAGTTGCACCTGCTCGATTCACTGCGCTCGGGTCAGAAGACCGAGAGCGAAGGCCGTGATTACCTGAACACCGTCCGGGCCGTATTCGCTTGCTACCAGTCCGCGGAGACCGGACGAGTGGTTACACTGAAGTGAGTACTGCTGGGCAGCAAGCGAAGGGATGTTTTGTTGGAGTCCCGCCTTTAGGCGGTCTTCGTGTTTTCCGGCTCAAGCCGGGACTCCAACAAAACCCAGCAGAATACTGTCGTGGCTCACTGTTGCAGCAAGTAACTTTCTTCACTCAATCGCGGAGGGTTTGGTGCAAACGCTTGCCATCGCACCCTGGTCGGAAGCACTCGCCGCGGAGGTTACGACGTGGCCCGACCATCTGTTACACCTCCTCGCGAGGGCTGGAATCGGCTTGGTGGAGGCCGAGTTGCCGGCCGAAGATGAGGAGGTGTGCTGGTGGTATGTCTCTCGCGCAAGCGGCGAGAGGAGAGAACTGACGCGGCTTCCGGTTCGGCTGTTCCGGCCAGTGCTGGCCCGGCTTGCTCTGTTCGCTGAGCTATCGCCTTACTGCGGGCATGCCGTGTTCGGTGTCGAGCCGTTTCCGAACTGGTCGGCGGCCGGAGTGCATCGGTTCTCGCTGTTTGTGTGCAACGAGCCGACAATGGGATTCTGGGCGCGGCTCTACCTGTACTGCATCGATGGCGTCTGGCCCATGCGGACAGCAGTAGAGCCACACATCGTCTGACCCAACGCGCCGTATCATTTTTTTCACTGGGGAATACTTCGATGCGCTGCATCACACGGAAAATCCTGGTTCTCCTGCTCGGCGTCGCGGTGGTGGTCGCCGGCAGCGGCCAGGACAAGCCGCCCACGCCGCAGCAACAGTATCAGGCGCTTCTCAAGGAACGCGACGACCTGCCCGATGAATTGGCGAAGGCCAAGACCGATGAGGAACGCAAGAAGCTCCTGTCGCGTCTGGGGAAACTCCCACTGAGGTTCCTCGAACTGGCCGAGCAACACCCAAAGGATCCGGTCGCTGTGGATGCGCTGATCCAGACGGTCGCGCTGGTGAACGGGACCGCCTTTCCCGCTGGCGGCAAGGACAGTCCGGGGCGCAAGGCCCTCGCGATCTTGCAACGCGACCACATCAAGAGCGACAAGCTCGGCCTGACCTGCCAGTGGGTTGTTTTTGGTTTCCACAAGAGTCACGAAACATTCCTGCGTGCAGTTCTGGAGAAGAACCCGCACCCGGAGGTTCAGGGACTCGCCTGCCTGTCGCTCGCTCAGTTCCTCAACGATCGCCTGAACAGGCTCGACGTGCTGAAGGCTCAGGACAAGCCGGACCTCGAGGAGCGCTACCACCGCGTGTTTGGCAAAGACTTCGTCGAGGAGTTGCAGCGGCAGGATCGCGTCGCGGTCGCCAAGGAGATCGAAACGCTCTTCGATCGGGCCGCCGAGAAATACCCCGACGTGAAGATTCCCGTCACCTACTTCGGCTCCGGAGGAACGGTCGGGGAGAAGGCCAAGACGGAGCTGTTCCAGATTCGCCATCTGGCCGTCGGCAAGGTCGCGCCGGACATCGAGGGCGAGGACCAGGACGGCAAGAAGTTCAAGCTGAGCGACTATCGCGGAAAGGTGGTGCTGCTCGACTTCTGGTATCGGTTGTGACTGACCTGACGGGCCCAGTGGCCCCACGAGCGGTCGCTCGTCAAGAACCTGGCTGACAAGCCCTTCGTCCTGATCGGGGTCCACCTCAACAACGACATGGATGATGCCAAGAAAGTCAAGGAAGTCATGGTCAAGGAGAAGTTGCCCTGGCGAACCTTCGTGGATAGTGGACCCATCGCCGAGAAGTGGAAGCCCGCGGGCACGCCGACGTTCTACGTCATCGATCACAAGGGCGTGATCCGCTACAAGTGGCCAGGCGCTCCCGGCGCGGGCGCCATCGACACAGCCCTGGAGAAACTGATCGAAGAGGCGGAGAAGGACGCGAAGAAGCCGCCAGAGTGACCCCGCGACCGGCTGGCATCGCTGAACCCAGACGCTGTACCTGACTGACCGCCGCGGCAGCGGTTTCTGGAACTTCACAGTTCACTGACGTGGGGGCGGATGAGTTTCATCGTTTGGCGGCGCGGAAGGATGGGTCATGAAGAGAAAACTCGCCGTGGAAGGAGTGATTGTGGTCACCTTTCGGCCACCCGTTCCCGATGATCTCGGATCCGATCTTCTCTTCAAGATCCGTGATTGGTTGGGCGCCGAGGTAAGTGCCGCTGCGGACGAGGAACACATGTCCTGGGGTTTTGATATTCGCATCAAGAACGTGACTCGCTTACAGGAATCAGCCGAACGCGTGGCTCAGTTTTTTAAAAGGAGGAAGGGAAAACGGCCGCGCGTTTCGCAAATCGAAATCGGCCGGCACTACGGCCCGATTGAACTCTCCGTTCCGAGAAAGAGTGGCACGGCTGCCGATGTCTCGGGTCTTCTCCCTCAGCAAGAGTCAGCGCTCACGGCCTCTGTTTTCATTGGCATCACTCGGCACCGGGAGGACTTCGACCAGTTGACCGCCGACGTGCGGAAAGCCATTGGACGAGTCGGAACTCTCGCGGACGCGTACAGCTACAAAGCAATTGGGGGCCGGTTCGAACTCAATTTCCCGAACGCATTCCGTGCTCCGAGCAGAATCGCTGCGGTCCTCGAAGTGCTCCAACAATACAAGGTTCCGCGATCAACTACGGTCACTGTCGTTCTGGATACTCCAACACAGAGAATCCCCCTCTAATCGCGAGTCCGCGTCAGCAATCGCTGTATCTGCCCTGGCCCACCTGTCGAGCTTTTGCGCGTTGTCCTGCTTACATTGCCAGCGTTCGTGCGGCCGTCTAGAGTGAGTGCGGTGAAAGCGGCGCACTCTGAATACAGTCGTGCGTTCCGCGTACTGGTCATCACTTTTTCCCCTTGGGACGCTGGCGCGTCCCAAGGGGATTTGGTCCGAGCCGAGTTGTCCGGCGGCTTCCACCTTCGGGTGGGCGCTGGAAACGGGCTTGCGGCACGAGGGATACCCGCTGCCAGCGTTCGGATTGCTTCGGCAGTCCGGACAACATCAGCGTTAACTCGTGCCCCCCCGGAGTACGGTGTTTACCGTCTGGCAGTTCGTCTCGGCAACAACAACAGAACCGCACGCGTCAGCGACGGTTCTTTACTCGGAGCCGGAAGCGTCAGCGACGGTTCTTTGATTCTTTCAGCGGAAGTGTTCTCGACGGAAACGTGGGACGACCCTTCTGGGCCGTCTCTTCAAAGACAGACGGGCTAGAAAGCGCGTCCTACGAAAAACACAATTCACAGCGGAGTGAAATCGCCATGATGGTCCCGATGAAGCGGATTGGGTGGTTCCACAAAGAAATCACCATCTTCCAGTATGAGCGCGGGCTGCTCTATCGCGAGGGCCGGCTCGAACGAGTCCTTGAGCCGGGGCGCTACGAATTCAGGCGCGCGGAGCCGGTGGAGGTCGCCAAGGTTTCGCTTCGCGAGATGAGCCACATCGTCTCCGGTCAGGCGTTACTCACCTCCGACCGCATCGAAGTGCGCATCACGCTCGTGGCTCAGTATCGAGTCACCGATCCAAGACTCGCGCTTCAAGGCGTCGAGAATTACATCGAGCAACTTCATCAGGAATTGCAACTGGCACTCCGCGACGTGGTCGCGGCGCGGACGATGGATCAGTTGCTCGAAGGGCGCGCGGAGATCAGTGCGGAGTTGCTTCGCCTTTCGGCGGACCCGGCCAAGCGATACGGAGTGGAATTGACTCGCGTGGGCTTACGCGATGTGATTTTGCCTCGTGAAGTTCAGCGCGTGCTGATGTTGGAAGTGGAGGCCGACCGCACCGGCCGCGCGGATCTCGTCAAGGCTCGGCACGAGGTCGCGGCGGCACGAGCGCGAGCCAACACCGCCAAACTTCTGGCCGAAACGCCCGAAGTCGCCCGCATGCAGGAACTCGACGCGCTTCTGGCTCTGGCCGGCAAGGGAGGAAACGTCGTGGTGTTGCCCAACCTCGCTGATCTGTTCACCCCGCGGCACGGTCGAAACGGGAGCACGTAGTCGTGTGGTCGATCTTCGCTCCACTGTTGCGAACTCTGACCGGCGGGCGCTCCACGTTTGCTCCGAAAGCCAGAGCGAATACGCTCTCTTTCGAGGCGGAGTGGGCCTGGCTGATCGCGCAACTCAAACTCCCTCCTCAAACTTTGCGAGATGTGTTTGTCAGCGGGTCGCTTGAACCACACTTCTCCTACCAGCGCTACTTCAAGCCGAAACAATCCGGCGGCAAACGCGAGATTGCGGAACCAGACTCACGCCTCAAGCACCTTCAGCATGAGATCATCTCCCGTCACTTCACAACCGGACTGATACACTCAGCGACGGTCGCTTACCAGAAGGGCATGTCTACCGCGGATCACGTTTGGGCTCACGCGGGCGCGGAGGTGATCGTTCTCGCCGACATTCAGGACTTCTTCCCGAACACGCGCGTCGACCGGGTCGAGACTTGGTGGCGTTCGCGCGTCAACACCGATACGGCTCGACTGCTCACGATCCTGACGACCGACCGCGGCGGACTTCCTCAAGGCGCTCCGACAAGTCCGGCCCTGAGCAACTTGGTAAACTTTGAACTGGATACACGACTGGAACAACGCGCGACACTCGCGGGAGCGTCTTACACGAGATACTGCGACGATCTGGCGTTCAGTTGGCCACGAGGGGCGGGTCCGCCCTCGGGTTTCGAGCCAACAGTGCGTGCGGTTCTGCATGAGTTCGGTTATGCGCTTCATCCAACGAGACAGGAGGGGGTCGCAGGGGGAACCCGCGGGGGGTTCCCCCTCACAAAAGGCTGGCGCATCTACGACCGGCTCGACGAGCCGGAAGTCACCGGCGCGATTCTGACAAGTTCTGGGGGAGTTCGCCTGCCGGAGCGCTTGAGGCTCGTGATGCGAGAACTGGCCCGCAGCAGCGATCCGCGCGATCTTGAGCGACTCAAAGGCTACATGGGTTACGCGGCGATGTTGACGAGCCGAGCTGCTCGCCGCAAAGCTCGCAAGAAAAAGGCGCAATCGAAATCTGTCGGCCCGGTCGTTGATCCCAGCATCGTTGTTCCGGCTGTTATCGCGCCTGCACCGGTCCTGTTCAACGATGAACCAGACCCATACGACGAATTTGGCTACGACGAATTTGGCGATGAACCAGATGCGAACGAGCCGATCCCGTTTTGAGTTTTTCGGGGACGGTTCGTCGTTGACCGAGGAGTTCCAGCCACCAAAGCAACGGCCTTCACCGCTGGATTCGGGGCTGTGGTTCTGGGTGGACGCCGGGTGCGAGCGCCTGCCTGAACCAAGCGGCACCTGATTCGTGGAAAGTTGATCATTGGCGATGAAGTCATCCTCAGGGGATTTCGTATGCACATCGTTGCAAGACTTCTTCCCGCGAGAGTGCCGGTTGGCGCTCTGACCTCGCTCACGTTCGTCGCGGGCGCAAGCGGCA
>JAKEEV010001000.1 GCA_022616395.1 Planctomycetia bacterium
GGAACAGACTGGATTGTCGCCATCGGGTTCGAGGAGAAGTCGGAGGCTGTTCGCTGGCAACGCGCAACTCTCTTCGACGAACTGAAGGGAAAGATTCCTGGTGATGTTGCCGAGATTACTGATCCCGCCGCGATGTGGAGCGCGATCACCGAGTTCCAACTGCGCCCCGAATCGCGATTCATTCGGAAGCTCTCCGTGCTGCCCAGCCAGACTGCCGAGACGGTGCGGATGCTGGCTATCGAGACACCGGGGCTAATTCACGCTCACGCGCTCACTGGCGTCATCTGGCTACACGATGGCGAACGCTTCCCGGTGGAGGCCATCGTTCGCCGATGCCCAAGCGAAACCAAAACGTCCCTTCCGGTGTGGGGCAAGCCGCCAGCGAGCTGGGAGTTGATGAAGCACGTCAAGAAGACGCTCGACCCGGATAACGTGTTCAACCCCGGCCGCATGTTCTGAGAGTCGGAGCCGGAAGCGTAAGCGACGGACTTGCGTATCCGTCGCTTACGCTTCCGGCTCTGATCCTCATTACAGAATGAACTTGCTGAGGTCTTCGCGGTGAGCGATGGCTCCGAGTTTCTCGCGGACAAACTTCCCATCAATCACCACTTTCTTCTGACTCAGGTCTGGGCCGTCGAAACTCACTTCTTCCACCACTTTCTCCATCACGGTATGCAGTCGGCGAGCACCGATGTTCTGACTGGAGCGATTCACATCAAACGCGATGTCCGCGATTGCCTCCAGGCCATCTCGCGTGAACTCCAGTTCCACGCCTTCGGTCTTGAGCAACTCCGCGTACTGCTTCGGTAGTGCGTGTTTGGGTTCTGTCAACACTCGCAGAAAGTCCGCCTTCGTCAGGTCGGTCAATTCCACGCGAATCGGGAACCGCCCCTGAAGTTCCGGCATCAGGTCGGCCGGCTTCGACGTGTGGAACGCGCCGGCCGCGATAAAGAGAATGTGATCTGTCCTCACCGGGCCGTGCTTGGTGTTCACGGTGGTGCCTTCCACAACGGGAAGCAAGTCGCGTTGCACGCCCTGACGCGAAACATCCGGCCCGTGACTCGATTGCGGCCCGCAGACCTTGTCGATTTCGTCGAGGAACACCATGCCCTGATTCTCAACGCGCTCGACCGCCTGCTCAACCACCGTGCTGCGGTCAATGAGAGCTTCGGTTTCCTGTTCGAGCAGCACCTTGCGTGCATCCTTCACGGGTAGTTGGCGCGGTTGAGTCGACTTGGGCATCATCTTGTCGAACATGCCTTGCAGATCAACGTCCATGTTCTCCATGCCGAGATTGGAGAAGATTTGCACGGGCGTGGCCTTCTGCTCAATGCTCAGTTCAACCATGCGGTCTTCCAGCTCGCCCGCATCGAGCTTGGCCTTCATCTTCTCTCGTGTGCGCTGTCGGCGCTCGTTGTCTTCCTTCTCCTGATCGGGTTCCCACGGGCTGGTTTTGGGCGCGGGCACGAGAAGATCAAGTAGCCGCTCGGTTACGCGCTCCCTGGCCTTCTCTTGCACCGTTGCACGCATTTCTTGCCTCACAAGGCCGATGCCGGCTTCGGTCAGATCGCGAATGATGCTCTCGACATCGCGACCGACGTAGCCCACCTCGGTGAACTTGGTTGCTTCAACTTTAATGAACGGGGCACCGACCAGAGCCGCTAGCCTCCGGGCGATCTCCGTTTTGCCCACACCCGTTGGGCCGATGAGGATGATGTTCTTGGGCGTGACATCGGCTCGCAGTTCGGCAGGAAGCTGTTGCCGTCGCCAGCGATTGCGAATCGCGACGGCAACGGCCTTCTTCGCCGCCGACTGTCCAACGATGTACTTATCCAACTCGGAAACGATCTGCTTGGGTGTCATTGAATCAGCCACGGATTTATCTCCTATCACACAACTGCCAACATCGTGGAGGCGCTACCAAATCTGGAATACCCGCCATCAGGTGAGTTCCTGCACTTCAATCGAGCGATTGGTGTAGATACACAGGTCGCCCGCGATCTCCAGCCCAGCGCGCACGACTTCCGCCGGTGTGAGCTTGGTGTGTGCCATCAGAGCGCGAGCGGCGGCGAGAGCATACGGACCACCGGAGCCAATCGCCAGCACGTTGTCGGTCGGCGAGATCACGTCTCCGGTGCCGCTGACGAGCAAGAGATGTTCGCGGTCGAGCACGACAAGCATCGCTTCGAGTCGCCGAAGGATGCGATCTGTCCGCCACTCCTTCGCCAACTCGGTCGCGGCCTTCGGCACCGATCCCTGGAAGTCGCGGAGCTTCTGCTCGAAGCGTTCCAGCAAACTGAACGCATCGGCCGCGGCTCCGGCGAAGCCCGCCAGCACTTGACCGTCGTAGAGCTTGCGAATCTTCTTCGCATCGTTCTTCATGACGATGTTGCCGAGGGTAACCTGGCCATCGCCTCCGATTGCGGACCCAGTGGAAGTTCGCACGGCTAGGATTGTTGTGGCACGAATTCGAGGCACGTTAAGATCACTCCCGATGCGGCGAATACTCGCTTGACTCACCACCAACCGGACTCCAAGCGAGTGTATCCTCGCGTCCGGTTGGGTTATGATACCCGCTGCGGCGAGCGCAGCGTGTAGGGATGCGCCAATCCGAGGTTGATTTGAAACAGTTCCGAGTGACCGACGGATACAATGCTACAAGCTGGGACTGGTGGACGCCTATACCGCAACCACTCAGGAGAGACAATGAACACATTCGTGATGAAATTGACAACCCTCGCCTTGCTGGCTGGCGGGCTACTTGCGCTGTCCACCTCGGCGCGTGCCGAGAAGGTGACGGCTCAGTTCGCGGGCGTCATGCGCGTTCACGACGAGGCGGTTCTGTTCTCGCCCGACGCCGAGGATCAGGCCGTGAAGAAGATGTCGGCAACGAAGTTCGACCGCGGCTTGCACTTCCACGTCGATACCTATAAGTCCGTCCCAGCCGACCGGCTGGCTGCTTATAATGCCGCGCCGAACAAGGACGATTATGTGTACAAGTGGGCCCAGGAGGTGGCAACGGGAGATAAGGCCAAGGGGCCATACGTCCTGATCGTCCTGTCGCCGAAAGGTCACACCCAGGTGGTGCTCGACGCAGAGACCCGAAATCGCGGGTTCGACGAATCGAATCGACGTCACCTCGCGCACCTTTTTGATCAGGCGTTCAAGGACTCAGCGCGCAAGTCACCCGATGAGCAGAAGGCGATTCGGGACAAGGCGCTGCTCGCCGCGACTGATTATGTCGTGAACGACCTCCGCGGAACGAAGGTCGTTCACACCGATGGGACTCCGGTCACAACAAACACGAAGGACGACAACAAGAAGACCGGCATGGGCATCGGCGGGTGGATTTGCCTCGGCCTCTGCATCCTGCTCGGTATCTGGCTGATTGTCGGCTTGATCCGCGCGTTCACCGGCGGTGGCGGTGGCGGCTACGGCGGAGGAGGCGGAGGAGGAGGCGGATTCGGGACAGCGCTCCTCGGCGGTCTATTCGGCGCGATGGCCGGCATGTGGCTCTACAACAACATGTTCGGCGGCCATCACGACTACGGCTCGGACGCTTATGCGGGTGATGGCTCGTCGGGCGCTGACACGGGCGACACTGGAGCCGGGGATTACAGCGGTGGGAGTGCCACCGATACGAGCGGAGACTACGGCGGTGACTCTGGCGGAAGCGATTATGGAGGAGGAAGTGACTACGGTGGAGGTGGAGATTACGGCGGAGGAGGTGACTTCGGCGGCGGAGACTTCGGCGGAGGCGGAGACTTCTAACTTCCCGAAGCAACCCGAAGCCCCGGTCAGTTGCCGGGGCTTCTTCTATTGCTTTGCTTCCTGGAGATCACAACCCGCGAACGGCAGTCAGGGTATTCCTGACTTCCCTCTGGCCCTTTTCGCCTTACGATAATCCCCATGACCCTCGACCCAAACTGCCCGTTCTGCAAGAAGCTCTCCGACCCGAAGGAATGGCCCGCAAGCGATGTCGTCTGGCGGTTTCCGCACTCCGTCGCGGTGCTCGGCCAGTGGCAGCAGTACACCGGCTACTGCATACTTGTCTCGCGCGAACACGCCACCGAGTTGAGCCAGCTCGGACCCAACCGAGCCGCGTTCCTCGACGAGATGGCAATCCTCGCGGAGGCAATCGAGGCGTGTTTCCACCCGCACAAACTGAACTACGAACTGCTCGGCAACCAGGTTCCTCACCTGCACTGGCACCTATTCCCGCGATACGTCACCGACCCCGACCGTCAACGGCCTGTGTGGTTCGCGCTGGCGGAAGCTGACACCGACACCGGCGAGAAGCGCCGACTGGAAACAAGCCCGCTGTCGCGCGCGGAAACGCTCACCATGCTGCAAGACTGGCTCGCTGCGAACAACGCGCCCGGCGAACGAGGAGCCTGATGTTCGCTCGCCAACACGCATGAACTCTCCACTCAGCCCCCTTCCGCTTCGCCTCGGCACGCGCGGTAGCCCGCTGGCGCTGTGGCAGGCAAACTTCGTTGCGGAGCGATTACGGCCGGTCGCGACTCCGCGCCCGGTTGAGTTAGTGCTCATCGAGACACACGGCGACCGCGATCAAGCCTCCGCGCTGGCCGCGATGGGCGGCTTCGGAGTCTTCACCAAAGCCATTCAGACCGCGCTCATCGAAAACCGCGCCGATGTCGCGGTTCATAGCCTCAAAGACCTCCCCACCATCCCCGAACCGCAACTGGAACTGGTCGCGGTGCCTCCGCGTGGGCCGACCGGAGACGTGTTCGTGTCGCGGAAGTTCCCGCGGTTCGACGAACTGCCCGAAGGAGCAACAGTCGGCACGAGTAGTCTGCGAAGACGCGCTCAAGTGCTCAACCGTCGGCCCGATCTGAAGCTCGTGGACCTTCGCGGAAATGTCGAGACGCGATTGCGAAAACTCGACGAGCAGAACCTGGACGGGATCATTCTCGCGGAAGCTGGCCTGATGCGACTCGGACTCGGAGCACGCATCACGGAGTTACTCGATTCAAGCTGGATGCTCCCTGCGGTGGGTCAGGGAGCGATCGGGCTGGAATGCCGCGCTTCGGATGACGAAACGAAACATCTCGTCGAAGCCTTACGCTGCATGGACACCTTCCGCCGCGTGCAAGCCGAACGCGCGATGCTTTATGCGCTCGGCGGCGGATGTCTTGTTCCAATCGGAAGCACATCGAAGATTCGCGATGGCGTGCTGACCGTTCGCGGGGCTGTACTTTCCCCCGACGGCAAACGCAGGGTGGTTGCCACACACACCGGCCCGGCCGATGCTCCGCTGGCCGTGGGCCAGGAACTCGCCGCGATGCTTCTGGCCGAAGGAGCAAACGAGTTGCTCAAGAACGAGTCGCCCGCATGACCGTCTTTGAGCTATCGAACGCGAGTGTCGTTCGCGGGGAACACGCGGTCCTCCGCGACCTGAACTGGACGTTCCGCGAAGGCGACTCCTGGGCCATCGTGGGGCCAATCGGTAGCGGAAAGACAACACTCGCCGAAACGCTTCTCGGTCGGCACCGGCTGGAAACCGGTTCGCTCCACTGGCCACTGTTCGACCGACTCCGAACCACGGGCCGGAAGATTGATTTCCCCTCGCAAGTCGTCACCCACGTCACGTTCCGTGAAGACTCGCGGCTATTCTCTTACGCCGGCCGCTACTATCAGCAGCGGTTCGAGTTTGCCGATAGTGACACCCCGCTGTCACTCGATCAGTACCTGCGGATCAACAATTCCGCCAGCGACGCCGAACTTGCTTCGATGTGTGAACGCTTTGGCATCTCGGAATTGCGGGAGCAGCCCTTTATCACGCTCTCAAACGGCCAAACGCGCCGCGCCCGCCTTGCCCGTGCACTGCTGACCAAGCCGGAATTGCTCATCCTTGATGATCCCTTCATCGGCCTCGATGCTGTCGCCCGAACTGACCTCACAGCGCTGCTCTACGAACTGGTGAACGACGGAAAGCGACTTGTGCTGATCTGCCGCGAGGAGATGGTGCCGAAGTGGATCACTCACGTTTTGAAGCGCGGAGAGCGGAACGCGGAACGCGGAATGAAAGCAGAAGCAGGGCAGATGGTCGGTTCTGGCTCTTCCGTTCCGCGTTCCGCGTTCCGCGTTCCGCGCTCAGAAGGGGAGGTTCTCGACCTCCGCGACGTGACAGTCACTCACGCCGGTCATACGATTCTGGATCGCGTGTCGTGGAGCGTTCGAGGTGGCGAGCGGTGGGCGGTGCTGGGTCCAAATGGCTCCGGCAAGAGCACGCTGTTAAGTCTGCTCTGTGGCGACCATCCGCAAGCGTACTCCAATCATGTGGAACTGTTCGGCCGGCGTCGCGGAAGTGGAGAAACAATCTGGGACGTGAAGCGCAACGTTGGGTTGCTCTCGCCGGAGTTTCACCTGTACTTTACCGAACCGCTTATGGCCCAGCGCGCCGCGGCGACCGGCTTCTTCGATGCGCTTGCCGATCGCGCGACTTCGCCAGAGCAAAATCATCGCGTGAAGGAACTGTTCGCCGCGTTCGGGATCGCGCATCTGGCCGACCGCGCCTTCAAGTCTCTCTCGAGCGGCGAACAGCGGCTTGTGCTTCTTGTGCGGGCACTGGTGAAGCGTCCACCACTGGTGATTCTCGACGAACCGTTTCAGTCGCTCGATGCAAAAGCAATCGAGCGCTGCCGCGCTTGGCTCGACTCTGAACTCGGCGAAGACCAAACACTCCTCTTTGTCACGCACGAACTGAGCGAACTTCCCCGCACGGTGACCAGAACCTTGCGACTGGACAAGGGCCGCATCGTGTAGAGCCAATCACCCAATTCCTATGGCCAGATCAACTAACCAGCATCCGCGAACGTGTTCCTTCGCTTCCCGACAGTGTTGAAGCACCCCATCGTCATTGCAGTCAGCGTCTTGTAGTGCGTCGGCGAGAATCGGCAGCCGGTCGTAGGCTTGATCGCGGTAGATTCCGCGCGCCAGAGCCACCACGGTCGTTGTTCGCCACTGTGGCCACTGAGAGTGCGGCAAACCGGGGCCAGCGATCTCGTGGAAGAGAAATTCTTGCGCGGAGGCTTCGGCGAGAATCACTTCGTCGCGCTGGTCGCGCTCCGCCTTCCACGCGACCATTTCGCGGACGTACCGGGCCACCTTGACCACGATCCACTCCGGTCGCTTCACACCGGCCCGCACGCCATCGAGTACATAGCCCTGCTTCGTCACCCAACGCTCGTACTCCTCAGCCCGCCAGTCGCAGTAGGAGTCGTCTTCATCCCCCACGCCGATCAACTCCTCGTCAAATGTGCCGGGAACAGGGAGAGTCCAGAGCGGCTCGCACGAATCGAGTAGATCGGCTGAACGGAGGCGAGCTAGTTCTCCGACCGTGATTCGGCCATCGGCGAACTTCTCAGTCGCTTCGACCGCGAGGCGCGTGTGGTCCGACGGCAAATCGTCCCACACGCGGCGCAGGAACGCCGCCGTCAGCAAGTGCAGTTTGCGGTCGGACAGTTCGCAGAGGTTGTAATGCAGTTCGGAAGTTGAAAGAGAACCAAACCAGTTCGCGGAACTCATTGGAAGCCGCTTCAACGGAAGCGGCGGTTAGAAAGGGAAACTGCGATCACATTAACATGACCGGGCCACGGGTCAACGGGTTCGCTCCTCATTCGTTCCGCGTGAGACCCGTGCCGCGAACCGGTTGCCGAGCCAGAACATTCCCCACGCAAGTCCGATCCCTGCCAGCCCAAGCCCCATTCCGCTTCCGCACGAGCGGAACGGGCCAGTGCGCTGTGGGCTCTTCTTCTCGCGAGTGTCGAACAGTTCCTTGCCCGTGATCGGGTCGATCGGTGGTGGTGGCGGTTGCGGTGTCACCTCTTCCCCGTTCGGCGCTGGAGCGGGCGGCATCGGGCGCGGAATGGGATCGATGGGCGGTCCCGGGCGCGGGCGCGGACCTGGCCCCGGAAGGTCGGCCCATGCGGGCAGCGCCATCACGGCGACGCACAGACAGGCGAACAGGGCAAGACTCAGCGAATGCGAAAGCTTCATACTCACCTCTTGCGACCGGCTATAACTACTTCCCCAACACCTTCAAGTAGAGCTTCTCGTAGGCTTCCGCGCTGCGGTTCCAGCTCCAGTCTTGAAGCATCGCGGTGCGCACGATTTGACGGAAATCGTCGGGTCGGTCGCGCAGAAGCGTCAGCGCCCACTTCACCGTGTCGTAAAGCGCGCTGGCGGTGTAGTCGCCGAAGACGAAGCCGGTCGCTCGCTTGTCGGCGAGATTTTCCAGAGTCGCGTTCACCACTGTGTCCGCCAGACCGCCCGTGGCGCGCACCACCGGAGGAGTGCCGTACTTGAGGCTATACATCTGGTTCAGCCCACACGGTTCATAA